>CANQAH010000038.1 GCA_947588885.1 uncultured Clostridia bacterium | reverse complement strand
ACAGGAATGATAGGAGACCCATCTGGAAAAAATAAAACTAGACCTGCACTAACATTTGAAGAAACAAGAAAATCAGCAGAAACTTATTTAGAGCAAGCTACAAAAATATTAGATAAAAATAAAACCAAAATTGCATTTAATTCAGAATGGTTATCAAAAATGAATTTTGAAGATGTAGTGAAACTTGCTAGTAAATATACAGTTGCAAGAATAATGGAAAGAGATGATTTCAAAAATAGATTTGAGAATAATTTGCCTCTTTCAATGCATGAATTATTATATCCTTTAATGCAAGGATATGATTCAGTTGAGCTGAATGCAGATATAGAAATTGGAGGAACAGATCAAACTTTTAATTTATTAGTTGGTAGGGAATTACAAAAAGATTATGGCCAGGAGAGTCAAGTGGTAATGACATTTCCTTTACTAGTAGGACTTGATGGAAAAGAAAAAATGAGTAAATCATTAGATAATTATATTGGATTAGCAGATTCGCCATTTGAAAAATTTGAAAAAAGTATGAAAATTCCAGATGAAGTGTTAAGACAATATTTTGAACTTGCAACAGATTTACCTATTGAAAAAATAGATGAAATTATGAACAAAGATATACGAATAGCACACATGGAGTTTGCTAGAGAACTTCTAAAAATGTATGATGATGAAAGTGAATTTGAAAAAGTAAAATTAAGATATGAAAATATTGCAAAAGGAAATATACCAGATAATATTGAAAAAATTAGAGTAAGTGAAAATAATTTGAATATATGTGATTTATTAGTTAAAGTTGGTTTTGCTAATTCAAAATCAGAAGCTAAAAGAATGATTTTAGGAAATGGGGTAAAAGTTGATGGAGAATTAGTAGGGGATTGTAGTAAAATAATAGACTTAACTAAAAGCAGAGTTATACAATTTGGAAAAAACAAATTTGTACAAACAGTTCTATAAATTACGAATTATCACTTGTATAGTTTTTCAAATGGCTAAAATAAAAATCCACTAGTATAACTGTAAAGTTATACTAGTGGATTTGCACTGCTCAGGATGTAAAACAATAGTAATAAAGGCTTCGCCAAATTTAATAAATATAAAAATTTATTTTTAATTTTTACAAAAATAGATTCTTTATATTCTGTTATTGTAGTGTCACTTTTTTTCTATATCTTCTATTTTATTTTTTAAACAAATTATCTGGATTATACTTCTTTTTTAAATCTTCTTGATAAATATCTTGATTAATTTTTAATTTTTGATTAAATTGTTGTTTTTCTTCTGGTGCACACCAAAATTTATAATAAATAAGTAGTAATAATCCAATTGTTTTATCGTTTAGCTTCATATCTTTGATTCTCTTTGTATGATCTAAGTTTGGAATATATTTTTTACAAGCATTTTTTTCTAAAAAACTCATAAATTTTGGTGATATTTTATTAACATCATTTATATCAGTATGTTTTAGTATATCTAAGACTTCTGATATTGATTTGCTGTATTCAACACTAATCATTGTGATCCCTTTCTACATTATCTTTTGATTCATGTTCATTTAAGATTTCAGACAATGCATTTTCTTTCATTTCACTTCTTCCAATTTCTTTTAAGTCATCTCCTATTTCTGATGCAGTATGCTTCGTAGATGCTAATATATCTGATAATTTTTCTCCAATAGCAGTTGTTTGTCTCTCAGATTGCTTATAACTTGTTATTAACCCACTTTTTAAAGTATCTAAAACTTTAGGCATTACTATTCTTCCTTTAGAAGCCATAACCATTGCTGATGCTACATTTCCAGCAATTATATCTTCTATTAAAATTTTACATGCTTTCATTTTAGCAGAACTATCATAAATGTTATTTGGCCTAAGAGGTGCATCTTCTGGAACAATTTTTCCAAAATCACCTAAAGGAGCAACTGCTTGAAAATATTCTTCATATAGTTCTTGTAATGCTGAAATTTCAATAGCATCTTGAGTAGGATTTCCATTACTATCTACAGCTTTTTTATTTATATATAGATTTTTTAACTCAGGACGTTCCTTTAACAAAGAAAGTGGATAAGATACTAAAAAATCAGATAATTCCGCATTTGATTGAATCATATTTTCAAAATCATCTAAACTCATATCTTTTTTTTCTTCTAATATTGATTTAATTATCGCAATATCTATGCTTTGATTTTCTGTAGAAATAGGTACAGCTATAGCACTATTTGCATCTTTAAATAATTTAATCTTATCACCAGTGTCCGAATCTATTGCATCAAATTCTCCATTTCTAAATTCTCCGTTTTTCCTTCTTCTTATAGAAAAAGATCCTCTTAAAAAGTCAATATCTCGTCTAGTATAATGATTCTTTTTTTCTAGTAAAGGTTCAAGTAAAAGTTTAATAATAGTTTTTAGTTTTCCCGCATCATCTTCATTTTCCGGTAATTCATTACATGTAATTCTAATAAATCTTTCAGCAACTGACATATATATTCCTCCTTTTTATAACGTATATCTATTATAACAATAAAGTGCTTAAATTTCAACATTCTATCAACTATATAATTATATAGTTTAATTAAACCTTATTTTTCCGAATTTATTGATAATTGCTTTTTCACATAAAATTTGATATAATAATTATCTATTGAACTTATTAATAATATCATCAATAATTTGGAGGTATTTATATGATCGGCTATGTAATGTTTTCACTCTTAATTACTATCGCTATCACGACGTTGTATTTCAAGTATACGTTCAACCGGAGAATATCAGAATTCATAGCGAAAGCTGAGGATCTTGCAACAATGTATCAATGTATAACAGATAGTTTTGCTGAAGGAAATATTTCTGTATATTATGAAGGTATACGCTACAGGCTTACTGTTACTAGTAATGATTATGAAAACTTTCTAGACCAAATTGAATTTGTAGTTTGCGACGTTTTAGATGCATTTGATGATATTGGTAATTTTTACCTAAGTCAGATGGATTACGAGCTTTCAGATTACGTATATCAGTTGCATGAAAGTGTAGAGCAGATAAAATATACGTTAAGGGTTTTAAGATGGAAACACGGTTTTACGCAGTATGAGTGACGAGCATAGCTCGCCACTTATTTATCTAATAGGAAAGTGCTGCGCATTTCCTATTAGATAAAGGCTTTGCCACAATTCCACACAAAATTTCAAAAGAAATTTTGGCGGGTGAACAATTGACGTGGACATTGCAATATTAAAAAAAGAGAATAGTATGGTATAATATAAAAGGAAAAAAGATAAGGAGATATTCTAAATGAATAAGAATGAGTTTGAGAAATATTTAAAAGAAGGAAATGTAACAGAAAGATTTTTAAATATGCCACGAGAGCAGTTAAAAAATATATTTGGAGAAAAATTTTTAAATACAGTAGATTATGGAAGTCAAAATAATAATCATCATCAATATGAATTATTTGAACATATATTAAGAACAGTAGATAATGTGAAATCAGATACTTTAAAAGACGATGATATAATAAAAGTAAAAGTTGCAGCTTTTTTTCATGATATTGGAAAACCAAGTGTTGCACAATTGAATGAGAAAACAGGACAAACACAGTTTATAGGACATGCTAAAGAATCAGCTAGTATGGCTAATGAAATATTATTAAAATTGGGATATTCAATGGAAGAAATAAGAGAATTGAATTTTTTAATTCAGTGTCATGATGATTTTATTAATATTTCAAAGATAAGTGATGTAACTCCAGATAGAATTGCCAAAATTATTGCATCAATGAACAAAAAGTTGGAAAATTATAAACCAAAAATTTCTGATATAAAAAAATTAATGGTGCTATGTAGAGCAGATGCTATGGCACAAAATGATGTAATTATGAAAAATGGCGAAGTTGCAGATACAAAGCAAGATAGAGTCGCTAGATTGGATGCTATAGAACAAGTTTTAGAAGAAGCAATTGTATTAAGACAAAATCAAGAAATTAATAAATTGAAAAAACAAATAGAAATAATAAGAAATGGACCTCAACCAATAGAGAAAAAAGGGAAGATTGTTAATCAAAAACAAATTGACATGTGGAATGAGAAGACAGAAGAACAGAAACAAAGTGAAATTGCTGAAATTAATGAAAAAATAGGACAATATGAAAATGAAAAAAAGGAACTTTTAGAAACAAATCAAACAAGTAGTTCACAACATGAACAAAAAGCTGAGAAATTAATGGAATCAGTGGAACAATCTAAAAAATTAAATGAAGAGATTATGGAGTTAAAAAAGAATAAGGAACAAAATAAATAGTAGAAAAAATGAAGTAGTTCTATGATAGTTTGAAAAGAAAGAATGTGAAATAAGATGTTTGAAAAATTAAAGTCATTATTTTCAGAAAATAATGATAAAAATATTGTAGATACTAAGCAAAATAGTGTTATAGAACCAAAAAAGTCAATAAATTCAGTAGCCAAAGATGATTTCTTAAATAGCTTAAAGGTTAACGTTGACCTTGAAATACAAACATTAAAGTTAAAATTAGATAATGGGATAATTAATGCTATTGATTTGACAGATGAACAAATTGATAAACTACAAGAAATATATGACAAGGAAATAGCAGAGAAAAAATTAAAAATACAAAATCTAAAAAGAGATGCTTAAAAAATAATTATTAAATTAGTGAATATAAAAAAGTTCAAATTTTTAATTTGGACTTTTTTCTATACTAGGAAAGTTTTCCGAATTTCCTAGTATATAAAGACTTTGCTAAATTTGCACACAAACATTTTTAATAATTTTAAATTTAATATAGTTTTAATAAATATAGGGTATTATTTATTAAATCTTTATCTTATTAAAGAAATATATAAATAAAGGAAAATATAAATATGGAAAAAGAATCAATAATTAATCAAGATAGTGAAGAAGAATCGATAATTAACACAAATTATATAAAAGAAAAAGAACGTGATTTTAAAAAATTAATGCTTATGTATAATTCAGCTTTAAAAGAAATAGAAACAAAAATACAAATAATAAGTGATGAATTTCAAATGTTATATAGTTATAATCCGATAGAACATATAAAAACTAGAATAAAATCACCAGAAAGTATTGTAAAAAAATTAAAAAAGAAAGGTTATCCAATAACTTACAATAGTTTGGTAAACAATTTAAATGATATAGCTGGTATTAGAATAATATGCTCATTCATACCAGATATATATAAAATGGTTGAGATGTTTGATAAATCAACTGATATAAATATAATTGAAAAGAAGGATTATATTAAAAATCCAAAAGAAAGTGGATATTCGAGTTATCACCTTATCGTGTCTGTTCCAGTTAGTTTTGCAAGTGGAATTATGGATGTTAAGGCGGAAATTCAAATAAGAACGATTGCAATGGATTTTTGGGCAAGTTTGGAACATAAAATAAAATATAAATATTCAGAAGAATTACCAAAAAGTGTTCAAAAAGAGTTAAAAGAATGTTCCAAAATGGCTAATAATTTAGATAGAAAAATGTCTAAATTAGGAGGAAATTTAATTGAAGAATTTGAACAAGATATGGCTTATAATAAAAAGAATAAAGAACCAAAAGCTTTAAAAGCAGGTCATGTACCATTTAATTTTAAAAAAATAATTGAAAATTTATAGAAAATATATAATGTGTTAGAAACATTGATATATGAAAGAAAATCTGATATAATCGCAGCAACTTTATAAAGTGGAGAAGATATATGAACAATTTAATCGGAATTATAGTGATGAGTGTTTATATTGGAATAATTTTAGTATCTTCTAAATTTGTTGCAAAATTTGGAGAAGAGGCAGGAAGAAAATATGTACATATAATGCTTGCAAATGTGTGGTTTTTTATTATGTATTTTTTTGATTCTCTAATATGGGCAAGCATCTTACCTGCAGCTTTTGTGGTTATAAATGCTCTTTCGTATAAATTTAATATTATGAAATCAATAGAAAGAGAAAATAATGATGGATTTGGAACAGTCTATTATGCTATGTCATTATTAATACTTTGTATTGCGACTTTTCTAATTCATAAGCCTGCAATAGGATTACTAGGAACTTTGATAATGGGGTATGGTGATGGTTTTGCAGCTATTATTGGGAAAAAAGTAAAGAGCCCAAAATATCAAATTGGAAATAGCAAAAAGAGTGTAGCTGGTTCATTAACTATGTTTTCAATAAGTTTAATATTTTCATTAATAATTTTAAATTTATTAGGAGCAAATTATTTCATATTAAAATCTTTTGGAATTGCAGTTGCTGCAACAATATTAGAGGCAATATCTATAAAAGGATTAGATAATATTACAGTACCAATTATTGTAACATTATTAACGTTTTTTTCACTATAAAAATAAACAAAATAAAGAGGGATATAAAAAATGTTACTAGAGAATATTAATTCTCCAGAGGATGTTAAAAAATTAAGCTTAAAAGAAAAAAGTATACTCGCAGAAGAATTAAGAAAAATGATAATAGAAACAGTTTCTGAAAATGGTGGCCATTTGGCCTCGAATTTAGGAGTGGTAGAGCTTACAATAGCTCTTCATTCTTGTTTTAACATGCCTGAAGATAAAATAGTGTGGGATGTAGGACATCAAACATATGCTCATAAAATTTTAACTGGAAGAAGAGAAAAATTTAAAACACTGAGAAAATCCGGAGGAATAGCTGGATTTCCTAGAACTTCTGAATCAGAGTATGACAGTTTTGATACCGGACATAGCAGTACATCTATTTCTGTTGCTTTAGGATTTGCACGTGCAAGAGATATATTAAAAAAGGATAATAAAGTAGTTGCTGTTATAGGAGATGGAGCATTAACTGGAGGAATGGCTCTCGAAGCCTTAAATGATGCAGGAATCAGCAAAACCAATTTAACAGTTATATTAAATGACAATGAAATGAGTATTTCAAAAAATACTGGTGGTCTATCAATGTTTTTGGCAAAATTAAGAACAAAAAAATTATATATTCATTCAAATGTAACTGTAAAAAATTTTGTTAGAAAGATACCATTGATTGGTGATGCAATAGTAAATTTTGTTATTAAATTAAAAAATAGTATAAAACAATTTGTTATTCCTAAAATGTATTTAGAAAATATAGGTTTTAAATATTTAGGACCTGTTGATGGTCATGATATAAAAGCTTTAGAGGATATATTTAATGTAAGTAAAAGGCTAGAAGGACCAGTTTTAATACATGTTATTACTAAAAAGGGAAAAGGATATAAAGCAGCGGAAGAAAATCCTGATAAGTATCATTCTACGTCACCATTTAATATAGAAACTGGAGAGAAAAAAGCAAAAGGCAAAAAAGATTACTCTAAAACCATGGGAGAGGCGTTAGTTACTCTTGCAGAAAAAAATGAAAATATAGTTGCAGTAACTGCAGCAATGGAAGATGGTACAGGGCTGACTGAATTTGCAAAAAAATTTCCAGATAGATTTTTTGATGTTGAAATTGCAGAACAGCATGCAATTGGAATGGTTGCAGGTATGGCAAAAGAAGGACTTAAACCAGTGATCCCGATTTATTCATCTTTTTTACAAAGAGGTTATGATCAAATTATTCATGATGTTGCAATGCAAGAATTGCCTGTTGTTATATGTGTTGATAGAGCTGGAATTGTAGGAAATGATGGAGAAACACATCAAGGAATTTTAGATTTATCTTTTTTAAATACTGTTCCTAAAATAAATATTATGGCACCTAAAAATTTTGAAGAATTAGAATTAATGATGGAATTTGCAGTAAAATTTGATAAGCCAATAGCTATTAGATATCCTAGAGGTGGGGAAAGTTCATATAAATTTAAAAAATCAAAAAGAATAAAATTAGGAAAATCAGAAATTTTGAAAAAAGGAAATGATGTTACAATTGTTGCCATTGGAAAAATGGTTTCATATGCAATGGAGGTTGCTAATAAACTTAGAAAAAAAGACATAGATGCAGAAGTTATTAATGCAAGATTTTTAAAGCCTTTAGATGTAGAAACAATAGAGGAATCAGCATTAAAAACAAAGAAAGTTGTAACAATAGAAGATAATATTATTAATTGTGGTTTATCAGGTAGTATAAAAAATGTGATAAATAATGCAGAAATTTTGAGTATTGGTTATCCTGAAGAATTCGTAAAACATGGTGATGTATCAGAAATAGAAAAAAAGTATGGACTTGATATAGAGTCTATAACAAGAAAGATAGAAAAATTTTTAGAAAAAAATGATGCAGAATAAGTTTGAAAGAACAAATGACAATATTTTAATTTCTAAAATATTGGATAAGGAAAAATTTTGTGAGTCAAAAAATAAAATAACTTTTTCTGATTTTTTGAATCAACAGGAAAAAAAATTAATATTAAAAAATGTAAAATTAAAAAATTGTTTTTTCTATGGAGGAGTTGAGAATGCAGATAGAGAAATATTATTTTTTTATCCAGAAAAAATTAATGAAGAAATAGCGAGAAAGTCGTTGGGGTCTATTATTACTGCAATAAGAATTACTTTGCCAAATGAAAATATTGGAATATTTGAACATAGAAATTATTTATCAGCATTAATGAAGATTGGAATTACACGTGAAAAAATTGGAGACATAATTGTTGATGAAAAAGGTGCAGATATTATAGTTTTTAAAACTAATTGTCAATTTATAATGCAATCTCTTGGAGAACTGACACGTTTTAAAAAGGCTAAAATTGAGGAAATAAATTTATGCACTTTGAAAGAAAAAATAGATAAATTTGAAATAAAAAATATTATAGTTTCAAGTATGAGAATTGATAATATTGTTTCAGAATTGACCAACTGTTCAAGAAATAAGGCTGTAGAATATATAGAAAATGAAAGAGTATATGTTAATTATGAATTAGTAATTAAAAATTCTAAAGTAATTGAAATTGATGATATAGTAACAGTTAGAGGAAAGGGAAAATTTATAATTGATAAGTTTGAAAGAAATACTAAAAATGGTAAAAATGTTCTGATTGCACGAAAATATAGTTAAAAATCTTGCATAATTTTCTTCAAAAATATATAATAAAAAATAATTTGATAAAAAGGTGAAATATTTTTATGAACAGGACAAAGAGAAAAATCTTTGAAGCGTCGATGAAACTGTTTGCAGAAAAAGGATATGATGCTACAAGTGTTGAAGAAATAACTGCAACTGTTGGTGTTGCTAAGGGAACATTGTATTATCATTTTTCGAGTAAAGAGGAAATTTATAATTTTTTACTTGAAGAAGGTACAAAACTTTTAATAAATAATATAGATTTAAAAATTTCAAAATTTAAAAATGCAATAGATAAACTTCGTGCAGTGGCACTTCTTCAACTTAGAATTATTAGTAAATATGAAAATTTGATTACAATATATTTATCTCAAGTTTGGGGAAATGACTTAAGAAATCAAAAATGTCAAAAATATATAAATACTTATATTGATAAAATAGAAGATATAGTAATAGAAGGAATTAAAAGCGGAGAATTGAAAAAGGGCAATAGTAGAATTATTGCTTCTGAAATTTTTTCTTTTACATGTACAGGACTTATATATAAAAGAAAAATGAATCAACAAATTGATTTAAAAGAAATGTGTTCAGAATTTGATAATATGATTTATGGATTATTAAATAAATAGATATTATTATACTTTTTTCGTTATGATTTGAAAGGATGAAATAAAAAATGGGTAAAGGAATTTACGAATTTGAGAAAATAACAGATTTAAAAGATTTAATAAATAAATCTGCAAAAAAATATGCAAATGAAGATGCCTTTAAATTTAAAACAAATGAACCTGGAAAATTCAGAATAATAACGTATAAAGAATTTGTTGATCAAGTAAATAATTTGGGAACAGCATTAATTAATTTAGGATTAAAAGATAAAAGAATTGCTGTTATTTCTGAAAATAGATATGAATGGGGACTTGCTTATTTAGCTGCAGTTTGTGGCACTGGAGTTGTTGTACCATTAGACAGAGCTTTACCTGGAAACGAAATTAAAAGTTTAATACAAAGATCTGAAGCTGAAGTAGTTATATATAGTAAAAAATATAATGAGGTCATGGAAAGTTTAAAACAAGAAGAAACTTCAAAACTTAAATATTTTATTTCTATGGATTTGAAAAAAGAAGAAAATAAAATTTTATCATTATATGAATTGGTAGATAACGGAAAGAAATTAATTGAAGATGGTGATAAAAGATTTCTTGAAGCAAAGATAGATGCTGAAAAAATGTCTATTATGTTATTCACTTCTGGTACTACATCTGTTTCAAAAGCTGTTGCATTATCACATAAGAATATTTGCACAAATATTCAAGATATTGCATCAATGTTTGATATAAATACTAATGATACATTTCTTTCATTTTTACCTTTGCACCATACATTTGAGTCTACAGTTGGTTTTTTATATCCATTGTATGCGGGTGGATGTATTGCATATTGTGATGGTGTAAAACATTTAGCTGAAAATATTAAAGAATATCAAATAACAGCAATGATTTCAGTTCCAATTTTGTATGAAAATATGTACAAAAAAGTATTAAGAGGAATTGCTAAAAAAGGAAAACTTGAGAAATTTCAAAAAGGTTTAAAAATTAGTAAATTTTTAAGAAAATATCTTCATATAGATATGAGAAGAAAAATATTTAGTGAAATTCATGAATTATTAGGTGGAAAAGTACGATTATTTATTAATGGTGCTGCAGCATTGGATCCAGAAGTTGAACAAGGATTTAATGATATTGGAATAAATATGGCACAAGGATATGGATTGACTGAAACGTCACCAGTTTTAACTGCTGGAAATGGATATCCTAAATATTCGAGAAACGGTTCTGTTGGAAAACCATTTCCTAGTGTTGAAGTAAAGATAGATGATCCTGATGAAAATGGAATTGGTGAGATTATTGCTAAAGGTGATTCTATAATGCTTGGTTATTATGGAAATGATGAAGCAACAGAAGAAGCTATTGTAAATGGATGGTTCCATACAGGAGATTTAGGTTATTTTGACAAAGATGGATATTTATTTATTACAGGAAGAAAGAAAACAGTAATTGTATTAAAAAATGGTAAAAATATTTTTCCAGAAGAAATTGAAGCATTAATTGGTAAAATTGATGGAGTAAAGGAATCTTTTGTATATGGAGTTCCTTCAAATAATAATGATGATAAAGAATCAAAGATAAATGCTGAAATAGTATATGATCCTGAAAGAATTGAAGAAATATTAGGAAAAGTCGAAAAAGAAAAAATTAAAGAATATATGTGGGAACATGTAAAAGAAATTAACAAAACTATGCCGCCATATAAATACATAAGGGAAATAATAGTGACAGATGAAGAACTAATTAAGACAACTACACAAAAAGTAAAAAGACATGAAGAAATTAAAAAAGTCTTAGGGAAATAAGCACTGTAACAAAAATGTAATATAAAAAAGATACAAATGTACTTGTATCTTTTTTTTGGTAAGGATATAATATTTTTAGTTATAATTTATGTGTACAAATTTGAAGGAGGTCACTTTACAATGCCATTGTTATTTGATAATTTTCTTAATAATAAGTACGGTATAGTAAACGTGAGAATGGTTATCACGGAAGAAAAAATATTGTCTAATATAGATAAAATACAAAAGATGATAAATCCTAATAGTAAAAAACAAATTGTTGAATTACAAGAAGATACATATTTTAAGGATTTAGTTAGTTCAGTGAGAACATATCTTGCTGAATATCCTAAAAAGAAAAATTTCCCAGCAACAGTATATAAAGCAGCATATGATTTAGTTGAATATGCAACAAATCAATTTGAAGAAAATACTAAAAAGATTGAAGAATTAATAGTCCAAAGAGAAAAAAATATAGGACTTGCATTTGAATTAAAAATTATATTATCAAAAATTCTTAGATCTGAACCAGATGCTGAACAAGAAATTGAAGCTGCTGCTGAAAAATTTAATAGTGATTTAATTGAGGCAATGAGATTAATTTCAACTGGAAATCCAGAAGAAAGAGCATCTGCTAAAAAATTAGTTGAAGCTAGAATTACAAATTTAGAATCAAACTTCCATATTGAAATTGATATGGAAAGAATAGAAGATAGATCAAAAGCTTTAAGTTTTATAGGAGTTCAAATTGCAGAAGCATTAAGAGATATTCCTGCTCCTACACCAGATAAATTTGCAAGTACAGCAAATGCAGAAGGATTGCAGACAGTTTCTCAAGCACAACCACAGAGACAAGTACCACAATTTACAGCGCCAGTTCAAACTGTTATGCAACAACCATCATTTGCACAACCTGCTTATCATCAATCATCTATGCAGACATATGCACAATCAATGCAATCTAAGCAAAATCATCAAACTAAATCAATGTATCAACAACCAATGCAACAAATGAAATCTGATGATGATTTATTAAGTGATGCATATATGCAACAAACTAGATTTAATGTTAAACCTTCATTATGGCAAAGAATTAAAAATAGTAAGTTTGTTAGAACACTTAGATATATAATGAAAATTAGAGTTGTACTTGAATTACCTGCTCTACCAGAAGGAAGAGGAGAAAATAATTTTTAAAATGTATTTTAAGTATGGAACTGCACATTTTGCAGTTCTTATTTTTATCTAATAGGAAAGTGCTGCGCATTTCCTATTAGATAAAGGCTTCGCCACAAATCCACACAAAATTTCTTTTGAAATTTTGGCGGGCGAACAAAGACGCGGACAATTCAGGATAATTTTTTCTTTTGCAGATCATTTATTGTCCGCTTTTGTTCGATAATAGGAAAGTTTTGCCAAATAAAAAGATGATTTAATAAATTATAATTAGTAAGGAAGAAATAAAATGTTAGTAAAAAAAGAAGATGAAAGAGAAATATGGACAGACAAGTTAAAAGATGGAACTGGTATGAAATTTGTTTTTTTAGCAATAATATTTATGCTTCTTTCTGTTTTCTTAATGATTTTGATGGGATGCAATTTTTCTGTTATAGAAACTTATTATTTATTGGGAATCTTTCTTTTTCCAGCTTTTATTTTATTATTTGGTGGACTAATTTTAAAAAATAGAGAAAAAGAAGATACTAAACTGATTGCTAAAGTAAATAATGAATATGTTGAAATGTATGAAAAAAAAGGTACTAAGAAAATAGGCTTAAATCAAATTACTAAAATAAATAGAGTATTATCTAATATTGGAAATTTTCTAGTTTTCTTTTATGACGAAAATGGAAAGCATGTTAAATATACATTTAAATGCTCTGATGAGAACACTAAATTATTGCTATTAGCAATACAAGAATATAATAAAAGTATAGAAGTGAATATAAAACGTGGTTAATTATTATTGTCATATGTGATAATAGATTTATTAAATTCTGAAAATATAATTGTGTAAAAATCAAAAAAACTCTTGACAACTTTGTAATGTTCAATTATAATAGGTTTTGCATTAAGCAATGCGCCCTTAGCTCAGTTGGTCAGAGCAACCGGCTCATAACCGGTGGGTCCAAGGTTCGAATCCTTGAGGGCGCACCA
>CANQAH010000037.1 GCA_947588885.1 uncultured Clostridia bacterium | reverse complement strand
TTTCATTGCAAAGTCCACGTTAATTGTTCGCCGCCAAAATTTCTTTAGAAATTTTGTGTGGATTTGTGGCGAAGCCTTTATATAATAGGAAATGCGGAGAACTTTCCTATAAGATAAAAAGAGCAAGTTATAGTATAACTTACTCTTTATCTTATTATCCAACTTCTAATTATTTTCATTATGTCTACCATAAATGCGTGTATTTTTTCTTCTAATTTTTTTATTTAAAAGATTCATTTTAATAAAAAACATTGTTGCAATACCTGCTACCATTACAATTAAAATTGTAACAGTTCCTTTTATTCCTCCTAAGGCTGGAAGCTTTGATTTTGAAGTAGTTTTATCACTACTACTGCTGCTGTTACTTTTATAGCTATTACTATTACTGCTACCACTGTTACTGCTACTATTGCCACCATTGTTGTTATTGCTAGATTGATTATCTCCACCTTTATTATTTGAATCACTATCTGGAGTATTACTTCCTTCATTTCCATCATCTTTGCTTGGAGTTTTTGAAGGCGTAGGTTTATTATCTGAACCTGGAGTTTTTGAAGGAGTTGGCTTATCTTCTTCTGGAGTTTTTGAAGGTGTAGGTTTGTCTTGTTCAGGTGTTTTTGAAGGTTGAGGTTCATCATGTCCAGGATTAGAACTACTTGCTTTAGGTTTTATAGTTACAGTTGATCCTGTAACTAAAGATTTCTTGTAACTTCCACCATTAGACATATCTACATTTTTTAAATTAACATTAATTTTAGTATCACTAGATACTTCTAGTACTTTAAAATATATTTTTACTATATCTTCATCATTTGCAGATTGACTACTACCTAAATCTCTAATTGTAGCGAATTTTTTAGATTTTGTATTATCATTTGACCATCCGTTACAACCTTCGATTTTTTCTAATTCTAAAACATTTGAATTATAATCTAACTCAGCTCCAAAAGTAAATATTCCTTTAGTTGCATTAAGATTACTTAAATGCACTGTAAATATAGCTGTTTCATTAGGATTATATTCATTCTTGGATGCCGTTATTGTAATATTAGCACTTGTAATTTTTTCTTGTGCAAAGCATTTTACACTAAATATAGATGTTGCTAATATCATAACAGCAGTTATTATTAAAATTTTTGCTTTCACATCCTCTTTTCCTTTCTAATTAATCTGCTCTTGGTTTTGGTGAATCTTGCAAGTTACGATAATAATTTAACATATTCGCAACATCAGTCATATCAAATTCTCCATTTTCATCAACATCACTAGCTTTTTCATAGAATCCTGTTAATTTTTCTATATCTCTATAGCTTGCTAAAGATAGAGCTAAATCAGTCATATCAAATTCTCCATTACCATCAACATCACCGCTCATAATAATTGGATAACATTTACTTCCAACTTTAACAGTTGCACCAGTGCTTAATATGTCATCGCCAGTCAATTTTGACGCATTTTTTGAAATTCCTTGATTTTCATCAATTATATTTCCATTTTCATCCCTTACCAATTTTGTCCCATAATAAGTAATCAGTTTATTTCCTTCTGAAGAAAGTTCTTTTTCTAAATCATTTACTGTAGAACCAGGTTTTACACCAAATACAAATCCATCTTTAACCTCACAAAGAGATCCTTCATTTGCTGTAATTTTATCTTCTACTTGTGATACCTTTTTAGCAATTTGTATACTTGTAACAGTGTCTGCACATTTTGGTACAGTATCACCATCACCATCATCACCTTTAATTTCAGTTAATATTATTGTTTCAATAGCATCAACATCTTTCAAGACTTTAAATCTAAGCTTAAATACTTCTGCAATCTGACTAGATTTATTTTCTGATTTGTCTTCTCCTGAAATTACTAAAGTGCCATCAGCTCCAATTGCATTAAAGTTTTGCCATCCGTTTCCATCTTTTATACTACCATTAATATACTCAAGGTTATCGCTATTATATTTCAATATTCCATTAAATTTTTTAACTCCGCTTTCTCCAACATTTGTCATTCCTGTTAAAGAATATGTAACTTCAATTACATCATCTTTATTGTATGAAGAAGCCATTTCAACGCTTTCTTCTTCACCAGGGTTTATAATTTTATTTGTAGTTGTTGCAAGTTCAAATTCAGGTTGAGCAACTAATGGTTGAGCAACAACTTCATATCCTTTTTCTTCTTCCTCTTGTTTTGTAATTTCAGGAATAAATGCAACTTTAGCAACTAATCCTTGATATTCTTGATCTGCTATATCAGAATATTTTAGTTTATATGTTTTTGTATTATTATCATCAGCAGAAATTTCTTCTGCACTATTTAAATCAATTACTTTATTTCCAACAACTATATCATCAACAACATAGCCTTCATCTGGTTTAATTGTTAGAGTAACTTCATTTTGCTCGTTTTCATCTAGAACAACACTATTTGCTCTATCTTCTCCAATTAAAACATCTCCACCTTCGTTTGTTTGGAATACAACAGTTTTCTTTGTAGTATTTTCTTCTTCACCTTTTACTGCTGCAATAGTAAATGGACTAAATGATTTACATTCAATTAATAAACCAAGTTCAGTTACTATACATGGAATTTCTTCAATCCCTGTAATTCTTCCTTTTTCATCTTTGATATAGTGATATGCTTTAAATGTAACACCAGCATCCTCTGGTCCATAACCAGCTGGGAATCCAAGCATTACTCTAACTGCTTGTCCATCTTGAATTTTTTGCATTTTGCATAAAGTTAAACTAATATTATATGTTTCAGTTTTTTCAACTGTTCCATTAATATTTAATTCTTCCTTGTTTTCTTCTAGCATGTCATTCATAGCTTTCTCTTCAGATGGTTTTGTAGTTGTTGTAACAAGTGTTAATCTATGTTTCAATAACTCAGCTAAATCCTCATTTTCTTCTTCAGTCAAATTATCTAAGTTTACATCATCCATAAGTGTTGGTTTTCCATAAACATTCCAATCAAATCCTTGAGATTTATAAGCATAAGCAGAACATCTATGCGCACAGAAGAATCCAGGTGTCATTGGTTTTTTTCCGCTTGATGCACCAACACAATTTGTAAATTCTATATTATAAAATACAGAATCATCTGCCCATTGTTCACTTGGAGTAAAATCAAATGTAAATGTACTTACTCCATCAAATTTAAAGTTCGTTAAACTATATTGACTATTTTCAGCATTTGAAGATTTTTCTATTGTAACTTTAAACCCAATATCTTCAATATTTTTATCTTTAGCTGGAACAATAATGTCATCATATTCAACTGAACAATGATATGTCTCACCTATATATGTAGTTGAATTTAATGCTGGAGTAGCTCTTTTTATATAAGGAGCTGCTGTGTAATTTCCATAAGGATTAAACACTAATTCAGAACAAGCAAGTAAATCAGCTGTTGAGCCAAAATATGTTGTCATTCTTGATATTGATTCTGGCGTTGTTCCAGCTTGCTGAACGTCTTCAAGAGTCCAGTTTGCAACATCTGTTACACCAAATTGAATAAATTCTGAATTTGCATTATAAAATGCTGTATAAGAATCTCCATTTTCTTCAACCGTATCTTCAAATCCTTGTGTTTCATTAAAATATCCAAAGAATCCAGTTGACCATCCTTCTTCTTTTCCATTAACTACTTCACTTTCATAATCATATTCACCTTGATTATAAGCTAAATATTTAGCTAATATGTAATAACCTTTTTGCTTTGCAGCTTGATATCCCATTCTTTCTCCAGGATCAATTGTACCATTTCCATTTAAGTCAACAGCATAGCTAACTTTAAATTTTGAAGCAGAAGTACCTTCTTCTTCATCATAGCTTTCTGTGTCTATTTCAACTCTTAATCCTGCATTTTCAGAAGTAATAGTATATCTATCACTAGATTTTTCAAGTTCTGGATATTTAAATTCATATTTAGCCGCAGACATTGTTCCTGTAACTAAATGGTTTAAATCCATTTTGTCACTTCCTGCAACAAAATATTCTGTGCTAACTCTCTCTTGAGTTTCTCCCCATCCTAATTCTTCTTGTTCATCAGTATTGTCCCAAGTAAGGTCAACACCATACCATTTGCCATCTTCTAATTGAATATAGTTCCACATGTGTTCTTCATATTGATTAGGAGAAACAAATGCACCATATACTAAAACACATGGGATATTAACATCATCCATTATCATTTTAAAAGCTCTAGCAAATCCTTCGCAAACAATCTCATGTGTTTTGAAAGCTCCATAAACATTTCTAACACTATATGGATCACCATTTTTCCCTTGTGTTTTGTTTTCTTCAATAATTGTTTCCTCTAACTTATAAGAATTTTGTCTTATAATTAAGTCATGAGCCTTTTTAGCTTGTTGTTCTTGTAAACTTTGTCCAGCTTGTAAATTATCAGCAACAGCTTTAACTTCCTCGACTATTTTATTTTTTTCACTTTCAACTGTTTTTAAAGCTTCTATAAGTTCTTCTGTTTTTACCTTTTTGTTCTCTGAATCCCAAAAAGTTTTATTTATATAAGTATCTGTTCTTCCATTTCCAATAAATACATGGAATTTTTGCTCAGTATCTTTCGTTACTCTAAGAGTAATATTACTAGAATCCACATAAAAAACTCCAGCATGATCGGCCATCCAGGCATCTCTAGCTGTCGCCATTAAATTAAGTAATTCTTGGTTTCCTTTTGTATAAGCGTCAAGCTTAGTATATAAGCTTTGTTCTAAAGTATTTCCGCTTTGGTTAAATTTGTCTGTTAAATCATAAGAATCAACACCAAATTTTGTCTCTGGTTTACTAAGTTCTTTTTCGATTTCTGAATAATCATTTTTGTGTAACAAATTATCCATACCGTCATAAAATACTTTTGCTTCATCTGTTAATTGATTATAAAAGTATTTTTTTGCGATGTTGTTTTCTACTATGCCAACTGCATCACTAAAGCTTGCAGCATATACATTCTTAGAGAAAATAACACCAAACCCGTAAAATTGTGACACCAAAAGAGCTATAACTAGCAATGCAGAAATAGTTCTTTTTAATCTCATAAAAACCTCCTTATAATTTCTAGATTTTGGCGTTAAGAGAATATCATAAAATCCTCTAAAAGTCAATGAATTTATATGTAATTTTGGCAATTTATACATAAAAATATAAAATTGCCAAAATTTAACATCTTAAGCAGGATTGACGTGAACCATACAATGTTTCACGAACTCAATTTTTTCCTCAATTTCGTCATGTACTTTCTGTGCAATTTCATGTGCTTCTCGTACAGTTTTGTCACCATCAACACTAATTTCCAAATCAATGTAAGCTTTAGATGCAAATAATCGTGTTTTTATCATATCAACTTTTACTACTCCCTCCTGTAATAAAGCAATTTCTTGAATTTGATTAACAGTCTTATCATCGCAAGCTTCATCAATTACTTTCTTAGTAGCATCTATAAAAATGTCATAGCCAGCTTTCAAAATAAAAATACATATAACTAAACTAGCAATAGGATCTAATATTGGAAATCCTAAACGAGCACCTAAAATTCCTATAAAGCTACCTATTGAAGATAAACTATCTGAACGATGATGCCATGCATCTGCCATCAGTGCAGACGAATCAATTTTTTTAGCAGCTGATCTCGTATACCAAAACATTACTTCCTTAGTTATAATAGAAATAACTGCAGCTATAAGAGCTAATATACCAGGCACTGCTAAATTAGCATAATTTCCATCTATAATCTTTTTGGCACCAGAAATCCCTATTCCAATTCCAACTAAAATTAAAGTCATAGCTAAAATTGTTGCAGCAATGCATTCAAGTCTTTCATGACCATATTGATGATCTTTATCAGGTTTTTTATTTGCAAGTTTTACACCAATAATAACTATTATTGTACTAAAAACGTCTGACATAGAATGAACTGCATCTGAAATCATAGCCCCAGATTTTCCAATTACCCCAGCTAATAATTTAAAAATAGATAAAAAAGAATTTGCTAAAATACTATAAAAAGATACTTTTATAGCAATCTTTTCATTACTTGTATTATTTTTAATATTCTTTACAACTAATTCTTTACAATTTATATTATTTTCAACAAAATTTTTACTTGTATTTTTCAAGTGTTCCCTCCTTAAAATCATTTTGAGGCAAAGCCTTTATATAATATAATAGGAAATTATGAAAAAATTTCCTATTATATCGAACTTTTTTAGGGTCAAAAAAACATTTACAGGACTTTTATAAGTTAAAATCCCGTAAATGTTTCATTTACTGCTAATATACAAATTTCATATATTTAAGCCCAGCATAATTGCCTGATTATCTATTTAAGTCTAATTAATGTTCGTTTATTATACTCTATGTAAATAAATTTTTCAATGCTATTTTTTAAATTTTTCAATAAATTTTAAAAAAACTTTAGTTACACCTTAATATTGAAAAAAAATCCTTATCTAAATAGGAATTTTAAAAAAAGGTAAAAAAAAGGCAGCCGCACCTTTTACAGTGCGATTGCCTACCTCCAACCAAATTATTTTAGTACACTTTGTTTTACAGGATCTTGATCATGAATACCGCAACGATAATCAGAACAATACCGATTCCAATGTATCCTAACGGCAAGAAGGATGCCGGGCTGAAGATCAATCCGAGTACGAAGAGTACAAGGAGCAGCAAACCAATAATCCAAAGGAACGGCCGAACAAGCTTCCAAATAAGGCTAAATAGCCACAGGAACAGTAGTCCGACAAAAAACATTCCAATTGCAAGTAACGCAAGCAGCAGAAAATTCAACATATTTTTTTCCTCCTTTTTATTGTCTGCTTTAACAACGGTTACTATATTTATTATACTACAGATTACATAAACTTTCAATTTTATATAATACATACTAAACATATAAAAATTCTAAAAAAAGTTTTTTATTTTTGTAAATAATTTCTGCAACCAGCTTTCTTTTTTTTGAGGAATTATATTGGTATTAACTGATGCAACATTTTCTTTTACATCATTATTTTTTACAACAGTATTTTCATTTTTTTTGAAAATATTATCAGGATTATATTTTTCTCTTTTTTTATTTTCTATTTCAATCATTTTTTTATGCTGAGCTTCTTGTATTATTTTTTTCTTATCATCATCTGCTATATAATCCCTATAAATATTAAATAAAATTGCTCGTGTTTCACTTAAGATATTCTGTTCTGCAAAAGGAATACTTTCATCTATATAGAAATCATATTCTTCATTTTGATTTTCAGAAATTGCTTCTATAACATCTTGCGGAATCTTATAATAGCTCTCATCATCTAAATATTCTAAAATAACCTTTACTTCCTTAAAAGCATTCCTATATACTTCCGTCATCTCCTACCCCCATTTTTTTATCACATTTTAAGTTTTTCACTACAGTATTAATCACTTTAGATGCTTCCATTATTGCAGGAAGAGAAGTTTTTGTTTTTCCTAAATCTTCACCTGAAATCACATAACCTAAATCAGGTTCTTGTACTTCATATGGATATCTTTCTTTCAATTCATCTGCAGTAATTCCATATGCACGTTTTAATGTGCTATTTGCCACAAAAATACTGTTTAATTTTATATCACTCAAATCCGATGTACTATATCTTTCTTTAGCATATTCAATCAATGCATGCATCAATGATGGAGAAACCATCAAAAGACTTGGTTTAGAAAAAACTACATCAATTATTCCATTTTTTTCTAGTAAATCAAGCTGTTTTTTTATTCTAGATGAATTATAACCTAAAATCATAGGAGCAGTTTTTACCATACCATATGCATCTAATTCATCGATACCTTCATAAGATGTAAAAGTTTCAAATTTTTCATCTAAAGTTTCTGTTGATCTATTTATTAATGATGGATATCTATAAATCATATATCTAATATCATCATCTGAAAAAAATTCATTTTCTTTAGTATTTTTGTTCCTAAAATATTTCATTGTTTTTTCAACCATTTTTTTAGTAGTTTCTTCTGTAAGTAAAACAGCTTTAGAATTTTTTTTATTTTCTTTTAATCTTTCTAGACGTATTTTTTTTATTAGTTGGGAATTTTGTTCGTCTGGTGACAATGCTAAAAATTCAACATTAGTTACAATTGAATATTGTTCAATTTCTTCTCTTCTTTCTTTTGCTCGTTGCATAATTGTTTGCATGCTTCTATTCTTTTTAGCTTCTTTATATTGTTCTAATCCGTCATTATCTCCTGTTTGAGCATAATAGTCACAAATAATTCTATCTATTGTTGCATAAGAAGTTCCAAACTCATTTTCTAATTCTACAAAAGCAGTATCGCCTATAAGAATTTTAGGAAGTGCTTCATTTATAACTTTATCTATAAATTCCTTAGGCTTTTTAGTTCTTCTTACATAAGTAAATTTTTTAGATTTACTTATCTTTCTCACATGAATATTATCAATTCTTTTTAAACGTGGACTTCTTTTTCCTATATTATTTTTTACAATTCCAAGTTCTTCTCCAAATTGACGTTCTTCTTCTGATAATTTTCCAATTGTTTCATTATAAGCTAATCTAAATCTATTAACAAATTTTCCAAATTCAAAATTAGGATTTAAATTATTTTCGCTAATAATTTTATCAATTCCTTCAATATTCATATCTTTTAATGTTAAAAATTGTCTTTTGCCATCTACTATTCCTGACATTGCTAATTTTAAAATATCTATCTTTTGTTCTTTTAAAATAGTACAAATTTTTTTTAGTTCTTTTTTCCAATCACTATTAGCCATTTCATTTCTCCCCTTTTTGTAAATATTATAGCCAAAATAAGCACATTTTCAAGGGGTTATTTTCAAATATACTTATTTTCTTTGTACATCTAAATAAAACATATTAATTAATTTTATAATGGCTATCATCATCTAAAAGTACTTCTATATACTTCCATCTTCTCCTACACCCTTCGTTTTATCACGTTTTAGGTCTTTTACCGCATCACTAACTACCTGGTCTGCTTCAAGTGTTTTAGAAATATGTGGTCTAGTTTTTCCTAAATCTTTTCCTGAAATTATATAATCTTGATCATGTTCTTGCACTTCATATGGATACCTTGCTTTCAACTCATCTGAAGTAACTCCATATAAACGTTTCAATGTACTATTTGACATAAAAATATTAGTTCTTCTTATATCAGTTAGGTCTGAAGTACCATTTCTTTCTTTAGCATATTCAATTAAAGCATGCATCAATGCTGGAGAATTCATTAAAATTGTTGGCCTAGAAATAGCCGCATCTATTATTCCATTCTGTTCTAGTAAATCAAGCTGCCTTTTCGTTCTCATCACGTCATATCCTAAAATCGTTGGAGCAGTCTTCACCATACCATATGCTGTTAATGCGTCAATATCATCATGAGATGTCAAAACCTCAAATTTTTCATCTAAATTATCTGGTGATCTACTTATTAATGTAGGATATCTATAAATCATATATTTAATATCAGCATCTGAAAAAGCTTCATTTCCTTCAATATTCTTATCTTTAAAATATTTTATTGTTTGAGCAACCATTTTTTCAGTAGTTTCTTCTGTAGTCAAAGCATTTCTAGTAGCTTTATCAGACCTTTCCTCTTTTAGTTTTTCTAAACGTATTTTTTTTATTAACTGTGAAGTTTGTTCGTCTGGTGATAATGCTAAAAATTCGGCACTTGATACAACTCTATACTGTTCAACTTCATCTCTTCTTTCTCTTGCCTGTTGCATAATTGGTTCCATTTTTCTCATTGAAGCATTTTTTTTGACTTCTTTATATTGTTCTAATCCATCACTATCTCCTATTTGAGAATAATATTCACAAATAATTTTATCTATTGTTGTATGAGATGCTTTTAATTCTTTTTCCAATTCTGAAAAAGTAACCTTTCCTTCAAGAATTTTAGGAAGCGATTCATTTATAATTTTATCTTTAAATTCAGCTTCTTTTTCATGATAATAACCTAATGCAGGTTTGGCAAATTTTCCAACATATGCACTTCTTCTTCCCGTATTGCTTTTTACAACTTTTTCATATTTTTCCAAATCAGCTGGTCTATCTTTTAATAAATTTTGAACGATTCTTCGAATGCTTCCACCATCTCTAATTATTGCCTCACCATTTTCTCTAGAAGCATCTTCTAAAAGTTTACGAGCCTCTGTAGTATTTATTTCGCCAGTTAGCATTTTGTCTAAGATTCCATTAATAAAATCAATATGAAATTGAGATATTTTCCTGCTTTTAAATAAAGTTGTCTTTTCTCCTAATCTTTTTTCTACAATTCCAAATTCTTCACCAAATTGGCGTTCTTCTTCTGATAATTTTCCAACAGTTCCATTATAAGCTAGCCTATATTTATTAATAAATTTACCCAATTCAAAATCAGGATTTAAATTATTTTTACTAATAATTTCACCTATTTCTTCAATATCCATATCTTTTAACGTCAAAAACTGTCTTTTACCATCTATTACTCCTGTCGTTCTTAATTTTAAAATATCTATTTCTTGCTCTTTTAATACAGTACATACTTCTCTTAATTCTTTTTTCCAATCGTCATTAGCCATTTTATTGTTTCCTCCTATTTGCAAACATTATAACTGAAATAAACATCTTTTTAAAGATTTATTTTTTATATTATAGGAAATTTCTCTGAGCTTCCTATAATATAAAGCATTCCATAGGAAAATTGTTATACAATTTTTCGCGGACGAACAAAGACGCAGACTTAAAAATATCAATAATGTCCGCGTCTTTGTTCTATACGCCAAATTTTTGTTAAAAAATTTGTATACAAATTTGGCAAAACTTTTTTATTCTGTTATAGCTATTTTTTTCTTTTTAAAAATAATTAATAAAATCACTGAAATTATTGAAATAGCTATACCAGGTAATAATCCAGGTGTTACATAATTTAATTCAATATTATAATTTCCTTTATCCAGCTTTATTGCCATAAAAGCATCATCAGCCTTAAGAATTTCAGTATTTTTTCCATTCACTTTTGCTTTCCATCCTGAAGAATATGGTATAGAAATAAAAACATATTGTTCTTCATCTAAATTTGCATTAAAAGATATTTTATTTTTTTCAATTGTAATATCATTTGCAACTTTATTTAGTTCAGAAATATTTTTTTCAACACTCTCTTTTTTTCTTTCTACAATTCTAAAATCTTTAATATTAAAAATACCTGAATTTATCAATTTAATTCTAATTGTATTAATTTCTTTGGTAATATTTCCAAGATTAATAATAAAACTATCTTTTCCTCCATACATATGAGTTTTATTATTGCTTCTTATCACATTTGCTCCATAGTCTTTAATTAATTCTTCGTTATTATAGCAAGTAACATTAATTCCACAGGTTCCATTAAGTAAACTATCATATTCTAATTTATCAATGCAAATCATCAATTCTGAATTATTTACACTAGATTCCAATTTTAAATCAAACTCAGCTGGTTCTTGTAAATTATTATTAATTCGTAAAGAATTATTCTTTCTTTCAACTTTTCCATTTATTTCTGATACTTGATAATCTACATTATCATTTTCTATACCAATTTCACTTGAATTTGAATTAGCAGCTTCATCATCTATAACAATTGATTTCATTATTACTTGATTTTTCTCATCCATGCTTAAATTCATAAAATCAGAATTTCCAATTGCTTTTTTAAATCCATACACTATTGAACGGTTTTCTTCTGATTTATATAATTCAAATTCATCATTATTAATTTTTTTAGTACTTTCAAGTTCAGTAAATCCATAAGGCAAATCTTTTTTACTATCTTTTCTTATTATATAATGATTTACACCAAATAAAGCTTCTAATTCTGCTCTTCTATCAAGACCATGATACTCTTGAGCAGATGAACCCGAAAGTATACCAATATCACCAATGAATTTATTAATATCATTATTATATAAACTAATATATAATTCCATTCCACTTATTCCATATAACCAACTAGTATTACCTACTCTTCCAGTATTATAAGTATCATATCTAGAACCATCATTTATTGGAATTTCATTTAAAATTGATACTGCTGATTTACTATAAATTTTATCATAAGCAGTTCCGTATGAAACTTTATCAGTGATTGCTCCACCATATTTGGGCATGAAATAATAATATGCTGGTATAATCACAGAAATTGCAGCAATCAAGATGCAGCAATGCTTATAATATTTTTCTTTAATTTCACTAGAAAAAATTAATATTCCTACACATAAAATCAAGAAAAATGAAATTACATTTGATTCTCTACTTACATTATCAAAAATTTTTTGAGATAGTAACAAATATAATATTGAAATAAATCCAATCAAGTATTTTTGTTTATTAGTTGCATTTTTAAATTCTGTAATCATATACATTACAACAGTAGAAACAATTAATGCATATATCCACACCCATCTATTTGCATAATAGCTAAATCCATTAAAAACTTTACCAATAAATGGTATGCATAATCCAATTGTTGCCATTAAATATATTATTTTTAATTTAGTATTTTTCTTAGATTGTGAGAATAATAAAGCAATACAAGGAATTGAAATTACACCATATCCTATAATTGCATCTCTTCCTGACATTGAATAATATGACGTTAATCCTTTGACAAATCCACTATACCAATCTAAATTATATAACTTTGGCAAATAATAATTAAGATCTAATCTGCTCATGTTTGACATAAGTAATAATATTGGAAGTAAAACAATTGCAGAAATTCCAACAGCTAAAATTGAGTATAATAAAAATTTTTTTACTATTACAAAAAAAGTTTTAAAATCTCTTGAAATATCTTTATCAAATATAAAGCTAAATAGGCAATAAACAAATATTGCAATGCAAGTCATATATGCAAAATAGAAATAATTAATAAACATATACGCTAATGAAATTGCATATAAAACAGGCTTATTCTCTTTTAATAATTTATCTACTCCAACCATAATAAATGGGAATATATACATTGGATTGATGAAAAATGATTCACTAAATACTATATAAGCAGTGCCTGAAAATGTATATACTATGCTTCCTATAAGAACTGCCCACCAAGGTTGTTTTTTGTAAAAACCAAAATAGCTAAAAGCTAATCCTGTAACATATAGTTTTAATATTATCATTATATTAAATCCTATTTCTGAATATGTTCCAGGGAAAAATACTGAAATCCAATTAAAAAAATCAGGTAAATATGCTCCATTACTTGTTAAAATATCCGCACCATATCCTATTCCATGATTCCATAATTGTATTCCTGTATGATCTATGAATATTCCTTTAAAACAATCTCGTATCCATTCACCAATATAAGTAAAAGCTAAATAATGCTGATCTAACCCATCAGACACTCTAAAAAAAGACATTTTATACTTAAAAAAGTATATTCCAAAGCAAATAGCGAATAAAAAAGCAAAAAATATTGAATATATTAAAAAGTATAAAACTTTTCCATTTATTTTTTTATTTTTTATGTCCTCCATACATAAACTCCTTTTGCACTATAAAATATAAATTATTCCTAAAACAATGCTTGCAAGCAAACTAACAAGTAAAATCATAATTTTATCTTTAGTTAAAACGTCAACTGGATCTCCACTACAATTTGTGCTTTCTAAGGTCAAACTATATTTAATAAATATCACCATCAATATTGGTATAGTAATTACTAAATAAGTGTTCCCAATTCTCTGAACAGTATTAGCATCAACACACCATAAAGAATAAAATACAATTGATAATGTTAAAAATATATTCATAAAATTGTTTAAAAAATCTTTTGTATATTTTTTCAAAACTGCCCTAGACTTATCTCCTTGCATGCTAATTTCATTTCTTCTTTTTCCAAAGCCAAGATAAAAAGATCCTGAAATTATAGTAAGATACATCCATTTTGAAATTCTAATATCACAAATAATTGAACCAAATAGAACTCTAATAACAAATCCAATAACTAATACTGCAACATCCATTATCGGAATATTTTTTAGCCCAAATGAATATAAAACATTCATAATAAAATAAATAGCTTCTAAGCCGATTCCAAACAAAATAAAAATGTTTTGAGTTAAAAAATATATACTTCCATTTAATAAAACAGATAATACTAATAAAACAATTAAAAATATTATTGCAGATTTTTTTGAAATCTCACCTGATGCTAATGGTCTTTTACACTTTATTGGGTGTTTTTTATCTTTTTCAATATCTTTTAGGTCATTAATTATGTATACACATGAAGCAACTAAATTAAAAGACATAAATCCTAAAAAACATAAAAGCAACATGTTATAATTTAATAATTGTTGACCAAAAATTATTGGTAAAAAAATCAATAAATTTTTCAAATAATGTTTAGTTCTTATTAATTTCAAATATTTTTTCATCTATTTTTCCTTTTATAAATTCACGGGACATATAAAAGAACAAAGCGGACAATATATAATCTGCAAAAGAAAAAAATATCTTGAATTGTCCGCGTCTTTGTTCTATGCGCCAAATTTTTGTTAAAAAATTTGTGTGCAA
>CANQAH010000036.1 GCA_947588885.1 uncultured Clostridia bacterium | reverse complement strand
TTGTCCATATTCTATCTATTATACTTTTTGTTTCTTGTTCCATCTTTTCCTCCAAATATTTTTGGCTAAATTTTAACATAATTTTACATTTTTTACAATAATCCTTTTGATGGCAATAAAGTTTTGTTTTTTAGTACATAATAATGCTGAAATTTTCTATGTACTTACATTAATTTATATATATTAACTATAATTAACACTTCTTTATTAATTTAGTATTCCAAAGTTTTGAAAAATCTGAATTTAATGCTTCCTCCAATAATTTTTTATTATTTTCATCATAGGTGATTAATGCAAAATCTAATTCATAATCTCCATTTTTAATTGCATAACTTATAATTGTTAATACCTTTTTTATTTTAAATTTATGCATAAATAAATTACTTATAAAATCAATATATTCTATATTTACTTCTTCTTTGGGCGCTGAAACAAATAGAATACTTTGTTGTTCATCGATTATGTAACTATTATAGTACCATTCATTTTTAAAAGCTTTTTCAATTATTAAGTCTAATCTTTCAATAAAGCCCTCAATTTTTCCAGCATTGAATTGACTCATAATTTTTATCATAATTCTATAATCTTCATTATTTTTTATACAATGTTTTTCAAGTAATGTTAAATAGGTATTAAATTTAATTAATTGATCAATTTGTATTTTATCTAACTCATATTTCTTACGATATAACTCCAACATAGACTCTTCACTTTCTCTTTTAGCTATTATTATTTGATCATCTATTACTATTTTTATTATTGGATTTTTTAAATATTCTTTTCTTTCATTTAAATACCTAACCATTTCCATTGGAGATATAAGATTTCCACAAAGGGTCTTAAAATCCTTTAAATCCAATATGTGAATTAATAATTTTCCATCTTTAGTTTTATAAGTTTTTTCATAATTAACTCTCTTTTCTTTAATGTCAAAAATAATAATTGGTATAATAGTGCATCTTTCAATATTTTCTATAATATCTGCATTTTCTGGATCCTTAAATTTTATGTTTTTAAATATTTCCTCATACGTTTTTTTCATTTGGTTTTTAGCCTTTTTATATACTTTACTATCTAGCCATTCTAGTATGTCTTTATTTGTATCCTCCATTTCTTTTATTTGAATTGTAAATATATAATCGCCAACTCTTAAAATTGTATCTGCAAGTTCTCTCTCCTGTTTATATTTTTCATCTTTAATAGTATAAATTAAATTGCTTTTTACTAATTCTTTATAAAAATATAATTTACCTAATTCGCCGCATATTTGTTCAGAATTTGTCATTTTACTTTTTCCTTTCTTTATAATATAATTATTTTATCACTTATTCTTTATTTTTAATAGAAAAACGAAGAACATTGTATTCTTCGTTTTTTATCTATATTAACCTGTTATACTCACAAAAATTTCTTCAAAAATAATCTCATAATCAAACAAAAATCATTAATACATTTTTATCAAAATTATATTCCACTACCCCCTCTATTTTTATCACAAATACTATTCACCAAATACTAATCTACATATTTTCCCAAAACATCCCAAATTGTCAATAATCCCATTAATTTTTCTGTATTCTTACCATTTTGAGTAATTAGAATGCATTCTAATCTTTGCCTGTTATTAAAGTCTTCTTTAAAAACTTTTATAAGCTCCTCTACGGTCATATCTTTTCTTGCAAATCTAACTATTCCTTCATTTTTTTCAAAAGATAAATAATCGCTTATTTTTTCAAATGTCGTAGTTATATCTACTTCTACAATTTCATTTTCTGCTAAATAATCAAATAATGTTTTTTCACCAAATACTCCTATGCATACACCATCTTTTACAATTGGTATATGCGTATATTTCTTATTGTTCATCGCTTCTATGGATTCTTTAACATTATCCTTCAATTCTCTTTTGTAAATATCATTTATCTTTATAGAAATCTCATATATTTTTTGTGGATTTTCAATTTCATTTATTATGCTTCTCAATTCATTATATAAATATATGCTTGGTTCTACTATATTTTTTCCATTTATTTTATTCTCATGTGCACATAAATTACGTACTTCTGCACAGCATTGAATAATATTAAACTTATTCTTATATGGAAAGATTCCTTTTCTGTATAAATCTTGTGATATGCTTACAATTGAAGCCTCTTTTAAATCTCGCCCTCCAAATTGCATACCATAATTTTTTCTATATAACTCTTTAGTTATGTTTTCATATTTTTTAAATATTTCAATAAAATCATTTTCATTAACTTTTAGCACATCCATATTATTCCCTCAATATACCTAATATTTATTAATTCTTACGTCAGTTTCATAACATCCTAATTATTTTTATATTTCAAACTTGCTTTATCATAATCCACATCTGGCATCGAAATTTCTAATAGTTTTCCACATTATTCACAATAATTTTGTTGAAAATGTCAACAAGTCATAATATTAAAATAAATTTAATAGTAAACTTGCCATTGTGAAAAAAATCCCATAGATTTTAAAAGATTTCTTTCTATACTTAATTTTTTTCATTTCACTCTTTAACAAAACCTATTAAAACAATGTCCCCAAAATAAATAAAATTACTAAAAATAACCAACTTGACATTTTCACAATACCTCACTTTTTTCTTGCTATATCATCTATATATTTCTTGTACAAATTTTTATTTGTTAGTTATGAAACATTTCTTTATACAATATTCCAACTAAATTAACTATATCTCTATCGTAAATTTTCTTAGATTCTTCAAAATGCAAAAATTCCTTTTTTAATCTTGGTAGTAGTTTTACTATTTCATCTAAATTTTGTTTATTTTCTATGCAATTTAACCATCTTTTTGGGCCAATCCAAGATAATTTATCTGCATCTTTTATCAATAATCCTTCTACAGTTTTAGGATTCATATTCCACTTATGATTTTCTATGGCTTGATAACATTTACTAATGAATTCATTATCATACTTATTTTTTTCTAATTCCTCTTTTAACATTTCTGCAGATATTTTTTCATGCATTCCGCTGTCTTTACATCTGCCCACATCATGCCAATATGCACTTATAATGCAAACTTCTTTATCTATGTCTAATTCTATTTTTTCTAATAGTTCTTTTGTGTAATTTACTACGTCTTCCATATGATTAATATCGTGTTCTTTATCGTTTATAGAATTCATATACTTTTTTGCGATTTCAATTATGCTTTTATGTTTATTCTCTATTTTTTCAAAAGTCATTGTTCTTTCCTTTAATTTTCAAATTATTATATTCTTCATTATCATCTTTTCATAAGATCTGCTTTATTCTCCAATATACTCTTTAAGCTCTTTCATCCTACTTTTTCCATCCTCAATCCCCAAGTTGTACATTTCCTGTAGCTTTTCTGGATCTCTTTCAATCCTTTTTATTTTTATCGTTTTAGATGGTCTAATCACAAATATTTCCTTATCTTTTTCAAGCTCTATAACTTTCTCAACTGAATTATTATAATTTATATATCTATTGTTGATTGTTTTTACTAGGTTAGGCAATTTTCTATATATCATTTTCGCAATCAGCTTGTTTGGCTTCTTTTTCCTATATTCAATTGGTCGTGTAAGAACTACAATTATTTTGTCATATCCAAGTTCTTTGCATTTTTCAACTGGAATGCTGTCTGCAATTCCTCCATCTAAATATTTCTTATTCTCATATTCAACAATTTTTGAAACATATGGCATAGCAGAAGTTGCTCGTAAAAGTTCCATTTGTTCAAATGCATTTTTTACTTTAATATATTCCGCTTCTCCCGTTTCAACATTCGTAACTGTCGCATAAAAATCTGTATCTGATTTTTCAAATGTTTCTTCATCAAATTTGTCCAATTTTTTAGGAACTTCATAATACGCAAATTCGTTATTTATAATGTTTCCAGTTTTTATTAATGACCTCATTCCCATGTATCTTTTGTCTTTCGCATACTTTTTATTATATCTAATTACTCTGCCTCTTTGCTTTGATAATAAATTTACTCCAAATAATACTCCTGCAGAAACACCAATTATTCCATCTACTTTTATATTTTCATCAAGAAAAACGTCTAAAACTCCTGCTGTATACATTCCTCTCATTGCTCCGCCTTCTAATACTAAACCAATTTTCATTATCCAATTCCTCTTTATGATATTTTTCTTAAATTTTTTATCTGCCAAATAAATCAAACATTTCAAACTACAATTTTACTTGGATAATATCACAAAAACATCTTCTTTTCAATTTTACACTGATTATAACAATAACGGTTTATACGTTATACTACATATTTTAATTCAGTTACCTACTATTACTTTTCCAATGTATATCTCTACATAGGCAGTAATTTCTAATCTTGCAGTTCTTTCACCAATATAATAAAAAAATATGCTTCTCTTTCAAAATCAGCAATTCTTCCATTTTCTTCTGCACCTGCAGTAAAGCAATTTATTGGCTTTACTTTTTCTTTTTCACACTATTAAGATGAAAGGAAAAACCTCTTTACTATCTCTTCATTCAATAACATTAAAAATAAGTTTCCTTCTATTCCTGATTCAAAACATTTTGTACTGTCATGCAATTTTTTATATCCCTTCTTGATATACACCTAAAAATTCTCCTGTATACATGTCTATATATGCAGTCATTTTATCTAACTCATCATCAGTAGCATAATATACAGCATATACATTTTTTTGTACTTTCTTAGGCATCATATTTAAAGGTCTGACCCTATCAATCTCATCAGGATACCTTAATAAAAAGGTATTCTCAATTAGTATTGCTTTTTCTTCAAAATTTATCTTTTCTTCTTTGGTTTCAATAAAATGAAAGTCAGCAGGACCATCACCAGTAATATTTTTACAAATATCTTCGACAATTTCTCTTGCCCTTTCTTTTGAGATATTAGGTTTAACATTATCTATTTTTATTTCTTCATAACTTCCATCGTTTAGTGGATCCACTGTAAATGTTACATCTTCATTCTCTATGTTTTTGATTTTTTCTTCTTGTTCACTAATTAAATTACTTAATTTGTTATTTGATTCTTCTTGTACACTAACTAAATTACTTAATTCGTTATTTGAGATTTCTAATTTATCTATTTCATCCTTCAATTTTCTATTGTATAAAAAAAGAATTATAGCTACTAAAAGAATTATTATAATTAGAAATATCATACTTTTTTCTTTTATTTTCACATTTATCACCTCTTACAATATATTAAATTATTTTTTCAATTTATATTCCTGCACGATACATTCCTAAAAATTCTCCTGTATCTATATCCACATATCCAGTCATTTTTTCTAGTTCTAGTTCAGTGGCATAATAGACAGCATATGCCTTTTTTTGTGTTTCTCTTATATCTAGATATCTACTACCATCATCATTATTATTTGTATCTTTTATAACATATTTATTTTCAGTTATTATATAATCTTTTTTATACTTTATATTTTCTTCTCTTATTTCTACGAATTCAAACTTGTTATCTACGTCTTCATATAGAACATTTTTTATATAATCTTCAACAATTTCTTTTGCTCTTTCTTTAGAAATAGGTTTAACATTATCTATTTTTATTTCTTCACCATTTCCATCGTTCAGTGTAGCTTCTACATTAGGTTCATTTTCATTTTTGATTTTCTCTTCTTGTTCACTAACTAGATTACTTAATTCATTATTTGAGATTTCTAATTTACCTATTTCATTCTTTAATTTTCTATTGTATAAAAAAAGAATTATGGCTAATACAAAAATTATAATAATTACAAATATCATACTTTTTTCTTTTATTTTCATATTTATCACCTACTGCAATATATAAAAAAGGTAAAATTTTTCATTTATTTTTTTCTCTCTAATTCAATTATAATTTCTTCATTCTGGTTTGGAATCTCTACCTTTAAATGAAGAGTCAAAGTGTCAGAATATTCATCATAAGCAGTTAAATTAAATGTTTGCATGTAATCAAATTTTCCGTCGACGCCATAGTGTATATACTGATCTTCTGTACTACTATTAAGAGGATAAAACTTTTGCCCATTACCAGTTGTTATATATTCATCAGTTATCATACTTTTAGCATCATTATATTTCATATTATTTAAACGCCATTTTCTAAAATTTTCCATAACCCTATTTTTTTCTTCTTCAGATGCGTTCTCATCATACCATTTATCATAAGTTGTATTAAATACAATTCTCATTCCTGTATTATGTAGGCTTGCTTCTGTAACATTTATATCAGGTTTCGTACAGCTTTTTACAGTATAAGTAATTGCTTCTCTATTATAAAACTTTTCAGGGAGATCACACTCTACATTCCAATTTCCTTTTAAAATCACGTCATCATTATAAATAGAATCATTTTTAGACATATTAATTTGTTTAAAACTTATATAAATTTTTTTGCTTTTAGGAAATTTATTACCATAAAAATTGTATATTAAATCTAAACTATTATTATCATCTTTACTTTTTACATAATGTTCAACGCCACTGTTTATATAGTTTTCATTGGATTCATTATATTTGTAATTTAAATTTTTTTCATTACAAAATTCAGTAAAGACTTTTTCATCTTCACAATATAATATTCTATTTTCTTCATCTGTTATTAATAATTCTGAAACTCTAATTTTTGATAATTCAGCTATATTAATGTTATCTTCTATTTTCATAGAAAAAGTTAAACTCAAATTATAATCATCCATAAGTATATTTTTTATAGCAACACTTGTCCCGTTTGACTCTATATAATCAGTTTCAGGTTCGTATAGATATCCTTTACTAATTGCCTTGTCCATACCAGAATTTGTATTAAAAAAGTATTTTATATACGTAATTATTTCTTTAGAAAAAACACAGCCAGTTATAATAAAAACAAATGAACAAACTAATGCACATTCTTTTATCAATTTAAAAGGTATCCTTTTCTTATTACTAGATAATGAATTTAGAGTTCTATTAACCTTATAAGTATATTGATCTGGTATATCTATTTCTTTAGATACGATTGTTTCTATATAATTATTAATATCCACCATTTTTATTTTCCTCCTTTATGTTTTTTGATATTTTTTGCTTAGCTCGCAGTAGTTTACTTCTCACAGTAGAATGATTTATTTTTAATATTTTAGAAATTTCTTTTGTACTGTATTTTTCTAAATAATATAAAATAACAATTAATCTCTCTTCATTGTTTAATATATTAATCATACTGTAAAATTCAATATTAGATTCACTTATGTCTTCTGTATATGTATATTTATCGTATTCATCGGCATCAAAAGAAATATTTTGAATTTTACTTCTTTTTTTATAAATAGTATTACATTTATTTATTAATATTTTTAGTAACCAAGTCTTAAAATAAGAACAATTACGAAGTTTATGTATTGATTTATATGCTGATATAATTGTTTCCTGAACGACATCAGCTGCATCAGAATCATTACTTAATTTTGCAATTGCAATTTTATATAAATCTTGTTGGAATAATTTAATTAATTCAGTAAATGAATCATTATCACCTTTTTGAGCTTTTTTTATTAATTCACCAAGCATGTTTTCTCCTTTCTATCTTCATGAATTATTGCATCTGTTTTATGATAAGCTAAAACATTTCTTCTATACTAAATAACTTTAAATATGTTACTAATAAAATTTCTAACATTATAAGCTATTTTCTTTTTTATATTATTAGACATAAGTTATAAAGTTTTTGTTGCATATTTATAATTGGATTTATATTAGGGTTAATACAATTGTCATAAGAATTGTTTCTTATGTTTACTATGTTAACTTTTATTAAATTATTCTATTGTACTTATTGATTTGATTTCTAAATCATCTAACTGAACTTTTACATCTTTATATTCTATTTTTACTTGTTTACCTTCTTGTAAATCACCATTTATAGAAATCTCATTATTGTTTTTCATTTTCAATATAAATGGTAATTTATATCCATTATCAGTAATTTCATATTTAATAAATATGTCATCTTCATTTTCATAATATTCGACTATCGTTACTATTGCACTCCTTTTTCCTTCTATGCTTTCTTTCTTCATAGCGTTAAAGTCTTTTGCTTTTAATACAATGATTGGGTTATTTTTTGTATCAAAATCCTTATTATCTATCATTCTATACTTATAATATATTAAATCCCCATTGCAGATAAGCACGTCTCCTTCTTCTATATAATTTGTATCATACTTTTCTTTGGTAATGTAATCAATACATTCTTGTCCTCTATTATCAATATTGGCATTTGTATAATCTTCAATTTCTATACCTTTTTCTCCAAAATGAAATCCATTAAAAATATAAATATATTTATCTCTTTTCAATTCGACTATACCTAGTATAGAAGTGTTTTCTGTTACATAATCAACTTCATCTAGTTTAGTAGCATCGTATATAATATTTCCATTAGAATCATAAAGTACTGTTGGATTTTCCAATACTACGTTCTCATTAGAAACGTTACTATTTTTAGATAACTTAGTTTGAGAGAAAACTACCCCAATAATTGTAACTAAAACTATACAAATGAAAAATATAAGATATATCAATTTCTTTTTCATAAAAATCTCCTTTTCTACTTTTTATATTTAAATTTTTGTGCAATAAATATAGCCATTTTATTTATTAGACTGATTTTTTTATGTTTTTGTTGCATAAATTACAAAAAAAATTTTAATCTTTTATTGAAATATTAAAACAAAAAAATATTGAGGTAAAACTACTTTCAGAAAATTACACCCTAACTATTGACTTTGAACCATAAATAAATTGCCACCAATTTGCCACTAACTTGGATTTTTTGAGACAAAAAAATAGCTTGCTAAAATCTAGCAAACTATTAAAAATCTTTGGTTGCGGGAGTAAGACTCGAACTTACGACCTTTGGGTTATGAGCCCAACGAGCTGCCAACTGCTCCATCCCGCGATATTTAACATTAATATTATATATACTTTCCAAATATTTGTCAATAACTTTAACTAATTTATTAATTTTTATTTTTGAAAATTTTGGAATTTTCAGCTTAACCTATTTATATTTAGGGATTTTTGTGGTATTATTGTATTGACACATAATTATCCTTTCCCTTCAATGTTAGTTATTACTCTCTAACATTGGTATCATACCTTTAATTATGTGTCTTTATTTTTTTAACAAATTTATATAAGTTTTAGTAGTTTTTATACTTTATATTTTATTCTACTTTTGTAAATATATTCATTTATATTTAAGTTATTAATTCTTAAAATATTAATTTTCTTTTGAATCATACTACTTATAAAATTTTATTTATATAAAAAGCATTTAATCTAGAATCGCATTATTCATTTTAATGCAAATACTAAATTAAATGCTTTTTTTATTTCACTTTTATATTTTCTTTAATATTATTAAATTTTGATTCACCAATTCCAGGCACATTCATTAAGTCTTCTATTTTTGAAAATTTTCCATTTTTGTTTCTATAATCTACTATATTTTTTGAAAGCGTTTCTCCTATTCCATTAAGTGATTGTAGTTCTTCCGAATCTGCCTTATTTATATTAATTGTTCCATCTGCATTTTCAGTATTTTCAACTATTCCATCAGCGCCATCATCAATTATCTCAGTTTCTTCTGGTTCATTTATATTAGGAATATATATTTTTTGACCATCTTCTAGTTCATAGGCTAAATTCACTTTCTTTATATTAGCTGTATCTTTTAAACCTCCTGCTTTATCTATGGCATCTGAAATTCTACTTCCATAGTCTAATTCTATCACTCCTTCTTTTTCAACTTCTCCTGTAATATACACAACAATTTTACCATCATCTTCTATATTTTCTTCTGTTTCTCCTGCAACTAAATTTACAATTGGTTGTTCATTTGTACTTTTATTTTGATAATATGCATCTAATATTTTTAAAACTACTAAAATTGCAATAACCGCAATTGCTGCAATAATTACAAATTTTTTCTTTTCTATTTTTTCAAACATTTTTTACTCCTTTCTAAAAATTCTATTGTTTTTTGTCGAAAAATAAGTTATATTTATTTCATATTTATTATAAGGAGAAACAAATGAAAAAGCTTAATAAGATCCTAGTGATTCTTTTTATGTTTATTATGCTTTGCAATTTTTTCTCTGTTTCGTTTTGTGCCTCTTTGGCTGAAAATACTGCAACATTAGATTCTAAAATAACTTCAGAAGCAGTTTTAATTATGGAATCTTCTACTGGAAAGGTCGTTTATGAAAGAAATGGCTATCAACAAAAATATCCAGCTTCAACAACCAAAATATTAACTGGTATACTAGCAATTGAAAATTGTAATTTGAATGAAACAGCAACAGCTAGTGAGTACGCTATTCGTTCAATTCCAAGTGGTTATACAACTGCTAATATTCAAGTAGGTGAAACTTTATCAATTAAGGATCTACTTAATGCCTTAATGCTTAGATCTGCAAACGAAGCTGCTATAATACTAGCTGAACATATTTCCGGTTCACAAGAAGCTTTTGCTGATTTAATGAATAAAAAGGCCGAAGAAATTGGATGTAAACAAACACATTTTGTTAATTCAAATGGAGTTCATGATGATAATCATTATACAACTGCATATGATTTAGCTTTAATAGCAAGATACTGCATGCAAAACGAAACTTTTAGAGAAATTGTAAAGCAATCTTCTTTCACTTTACCAGCAACCGATGCTTATCCAAGTGAATCAAGAACTTATCCAAATACAAACAATCTAGTTGTTTATGATAATAGAGATAGAATCGATAACTATTATTATGAATATGCTACTGGTATAAAAACCGGATATACAACGCCCGCTAAGAATTGCTTAATTTCATCAGCACTTAAAGATGGAATTGAATATATTTGTGTAGTACTTGGAGCTTCTATTTTTAATACTAATGAAGGTTCTGTAAGCGGAAGATATGTAGATTCAATTAATCTATTTAATTATGCTTTTGAAAATTATTCCTTTAGAGACTTAATGTCTGCTAATTCAAAAGTTGAGTCAATTCAAATTGAAAATGCTACAAAGGATACAAAAAATTTAGATTTATTAATTTCAGATGATCTATCTGTTTATGTAAGTATTGACAATAAAGATACTGACTTAGAATCAAATATAACTTTAAAAGAAAATTTACAAGCACCAATTTCAAAGGGAGATATTGTTGGTACAATAACTTACGATGTTGAAGGCTTAAGATACACTACTGATTTAATTGCTGGAAATGATGTTGTTGAATATAAAACCAACTATACTTGGATTATTGTAATATCAATTGCCACAGTTTTAATAATTGCAATTGTGCTTTTAAAAATTAGAAAAATTATGAAAAGGAAAAAGAAATTTACTAGAAAAAAATAAGGGGCATTCATATATGCCCCCTTTTTTAATTACTTGCGTCTTTTCCGATAATTACTGTAAAATCATATGTTCCTTCATCTTTTCCTGTTAATGAAGTTCCACATCCTAATGTTTGAACTAGTTCATCAATAACGTCTTGCTTTTTCTCTGTTCTATTTATTACTTTTGTTGTTTTAGTTACTGTTGTAGTTCCTTGCTCTACTATATTATATCCCTTATTTTTTAAAGCCTTTATCTTATTATTAAATGCTTTTTCACTCCCTGTTCCATTTAGTACTTTTAAATTTAAATTTTCTGGCTCAATTGGCGCTATTTCTGTACTTCCTGAATCAGATTGTTCTTGCTTAAATGTAAATAATTTTTCTACTACTTTTTCCGTTTCTTTTTTATTTACTTTATAGAACCATGCATTTTGTGGTCCGAATTGATCAGATACTCCTGGTAAGTTATCTGATTGTATTGCAGAAACATCAAAATCAATTACTGCTGGTGTATACTTCATTGCATAATTAATATCTACATTTGTATCTATATTGTTATATGCTATTTTTAGTAAATCATTTATTTTTGTTATATTTGATACTCTTATTGTTTGCTTTAACGTTTCTTTTATGAAATCTCTTTGAGTTCTCATTCTTCCTAAATCGTTGTCACCATATTCAGAAGGATATGATGTACCATCGTTATTATGCCTAAATCTAACTAAACCTTCTGCTTGAGTTCCATCAAGTCTTTGCATTCCTTTTGATAAATGTATATGAAGCTTTTGTTTATAATCATCATAATCCATATCAATAGGTACATTATAATCTACTCCACCGATTTCATCTACTAACTGTATTAAGCCTTCGTTCTTAACTATTACATAATTACTTATTGAAAGTCCTGTTATATCATTTACTTTTTTTAGTAATCCATCTATTCCATGATCTGTATAATATGCATTTATTTTATCATATGCTCCCGCTCTTGACTCACTTTTTCCAATAAACGTATCTCTAGGTATTGAAAGCATTGATGCTTGTTGTGTTCTAGGATAGTATGCCGCTACTATAATCGTATCTGTAAGAACCAATCCTTCGTCTGTACTTATTCCTACCAATAAGCAATATATTGGATCTAAGTTTAAGACATCTTGTTCCGTCTGTCCAGTAATAGTCATCGCTAAGTCTTTTACACCTTTTTTAGCCATCATACTTAGTTCCCAGTCATTTAAATTACCTATTTTGATTACATATCCTTCTAGCAAGATTACAGCTACTAAAACAATTGAAAATATCGTTGCAAATACGGTTTTTATTACTTTTCCTGCTGTCAACTTCTTTTTAGTTTTCTTAGATTTTTTATTAACTGTTGCTTTCTTGTTTTCTTTGCTTTTTTCGCTTTCTTTCTCCTCTTTTTGTGCCTTCTTTTCCTGTTTTGAAGCTTTTTCTTCTTGGTTAATTTCTTCTTTTTCTTTCTTTTCCTTCTGCTTTTTTTCTTTTTTCTCTTTCTGCTTCTGTTCTTTTTGCTTTTGTTTTTGTAGTTTTTCTTCCATTTCTTCTCTTTCGCGTTTCTCTCTTCTACTCACTTTTCGACTCCTACTACTAATTTGTTATGTATTATAACAGAATAAATTTTAATTTTCAATTATTTTAATATAGTATTTATTATTATGTTTTTTTCATATAAAATCTTTCCTAATGTTGATTTTTCTACAGTTTCTTGAATCTTTCCTTCTCCCCATATAGGATTTATTATATATGCCATTGCTAATATTAAATTCAATACTAAAAGACCTTCTACTATTCCATATACCAATCCTCCTGATTTATTAAATTGTCGTATTATTGGTAAATTTCCTATGAAATCTGCAAATAAATTTAATACAAGTAATATTATTCTTAATAAAATCAATAAACCAATAAATGAAATACCTTCAACTATTGTTAAAGTTAAACTATCTGCCACATATCTTGCTGCATCTTCTGCGGAATTTTCAATTGCTTCCTTAATTTGTTTTTCCGCTATTGCAATTATTCCATTACTGCTTTTTTCTTCTTCTGTCATATTATTAAAATCTATATAATTTATTTTAGAATAAATTGTGTCACTTATTTTTTCATCAATTTGAGTACTTTTAGCAATTTGCTGTGCTACTGGTCTATACAACACTAGTGCTATTAAAATTGAAACAATTACTGATAAAAAACTTATAGCAACCTTTATCAGTCCCCTTTTGTACCCAATATAAGTAAATAGCAGCATTATTAATACTGCTACTATATCAATTATCATTCCCATACTTAACCTTTCCTTTTATAAATCAACAATATTTATTTTATCTTTATATAATATTGCAGCAATTTGGTCAGAAATAATTATATTATCAATCTCATCTGCACTCATATATCTTTTCACTAATCTACCATTACTATTTATAAATTCAATTTTTTTACCTAAATTTAAAGCAATCATTTTATTATGGGCCACAACAGATTGTAAATTTCCTTCTATGATATATGATTTTTCTTTTCCTTCAGAATTACTTAATTTCAATCTATAATCAGATTTAAATACACTTGATTTTTCTTTATCAATTCTTAAAAAATTATTATTAAGTCTAATATCTGCATATGCTGTTAACTCTGTTATATCATATATTTTATTACATGAACTTTCATTCATTTGCACTACATATGTATCAAAACTACATAGTAAATTATTTTTATCCTGATATTTTATTCCTGTAAGTGCTTCATTGGCCTGTGCTTCATATAAATTAACTGTAGCATTTTCTGAATTTGTTCTTGCTAATTCTGTTGATATTATTTCTACTTTACATGTTGGCGTTATTCCAGAATTGTCCACCTCTGCTACAGCTAAATATTTATTGTTTTCTGAAATATCTATTGCCATAACATATGTTGATAAATATTTAGTAAATAGTAATTCTCCTTTTGGATTATATAGCATTACCATTGATTCATATGTCTTTCCTTCTGTTGATATAGCTACATATCCGTTTTTATTTACACATATTTTTGATACTGTCCCTTCTATATCTTTCTGCCAAACTAGATTATTTGATTTTACTAGACATGCTTTAGGTGAGCTTAAATCTCCTAAAGCTAAATAATTATTTCGAGATGCTGCTATAGGCTTTGATAAAGTAATTTCAATGTTTGCAACTTCCTTAGCTGATGAATTATAAAGACTTAAATTTCCTCCTGTATATATAGCTAATCTTCTGCCATAAGCATATACTAATGATAAATTTTCTGTATCAATTGTAATACTATTTGTACGTTCCTCCAAAACTTCTTTTCTTAAAATATATCTATCTATTGTTGTTCTAAAATCATTGTTTGCCATATATAAAGCTACAACTATTAATATAATTACTGCAATAATAGTTATTGTTGTTATTTTTGTCATTCTTCTATTCTTTTTTGCTTCTTTATATTTTTCTAAAGAATATTTTTTCATTTGATTTCTCCCTTATATTATAATATTTATACCAATTAATCTGTTTTTTTTCAACTATTTAGTCGCATTTTGTTACATCAATGTTCAAGTAATCAATATACAAATTTTTTATATAGAGAAAAATACAATTTTATTTTAAGCACAGCCTTAAATAGCATACTACAGAACAAAAGCGGACAATACGTAATCTGCAAAAGAAAAAAATATCTTAAATTGTCCGCGTCTTTGTTCTATGCGCCAAATTTTTATTAAAAAATTTGTGTGCAAATCTGGCGAAGCCTTTATATTATAGGAAATTCGGAGAACTTTCCTATTATAGAACAAAGCGGACAATATATAATCTGCAAAAGAAAAAAATATCTTGA
>CANQAH010000035.1 GCA_947588885.1 uncultured Clostridia bacterium | reverse complement strand
ATTTACTAGAATATTTACTCATAAAAAATGAACCCTCCTTGTTAAACTTTTTTGTCTAACAATTTGGGTTCACTTCATAGCACTTTCCTATTATTGCCAATTTAGGTTTATTTTTTTATTCATATTTTTCTTTTGCCACAATATTATTTAATATGAAAAATTTTAGTAACTTTTTTTTAACTTTTTGCATATTATTATTTACAGCTTTTTTAATTTTTTTCTCCTCATCTAATATATTAGCTGTACAATCTTCTATAAATTTGTGTTTAAACTCAATATTTCCTAGTTTATTTCCATTTTTAATTGTTAGTGAATTATTATCATATACTTCAATATTAAACGTTTTATCAGCCAAATTTGAAAGAATTATGAGAATTATTTTTCGCATGCCTGGCATTTCTGCTTTTCCTTTTATTCTTGGCTTTATAAGTGGTTATCCTGTTGGTGCTAAAATTATATCTGCATTAAGAGAAGAAAAAAAGATCTCTGCTAAAGATGCTAGCTTATTATTGATTTTTACTAATAATGCTGGTCCACTTTTTATTATTGGAAGTATTGGCTGTAGTATATATTTAAACTCTCTAATTGGTTTTTTACTTTTAGGAATTAATATTTTATCTAGTATCATTACTGGCATTATTTTTACACATATTTGCAAATCATGTTATCGTTCAGATTCCTCCGCTGTAGATAACTCTCAGCTTTCTTTTTCATCTCTTGGCGGAATATTAAGTGATTGCATAAAAAAAGCTTTTAATACATTAAGTGTTGTATGTGGTTTTGTAATTATTTTTTCTATAATTATTTCTATTATTCAATCAACTAAAATATTATCTTTGTTTAAAAATAATTGGATAGAGTACTCTATTTTAGGTATTTTAGAAATCACTACTGGAATCAAATTAATTTCTAGCATCCCTGGTTCATCTCTTTTTTGGAATTTAATTGTCACATCTTTTTTAATTGGTACAGGTGGCGTTTCTGTTCTTCTTCAAGTTTGGAGCATAATTTCAAAAACTGATATATCGATAAAACCTTACATTATAGGTAAAATCTTTAGTGGTGTTTGTGCTGCACTTTTAATGTTTGTTGTTTTGACTATCTGTCCGCTTCTTCAATTTTCAGTATAAGTAAAACAAAAAGACTATATGAATAATTTCATATAATCTTTTAATTTTTTAATTCTTCTAGCATTTTTATTTCTTTTATTTGATCTTGTCTTATAAAATAATCATCTTCACTTACTTCTGTAATAAAATTTTTGTCTAACATTTTATATTTTTTTAGCCAATCAATTTCTTTTTTTACTTCTTCAATATTTTGATGTACTCTTCCATGTGTACTCTTATCTATATAGCCATCATTGTTTATAGCTGCTGCAAAATGTATTTGTCTAACATATTTTTCGCATTCTTCTGGTTTTAGTAATTTATCTATTAAATCATTAAAATTATATTTATATATATTTGATCTGCAATGCATATGTGTTGTGTCTAAACACATTTTAAAATTTGGATGATCTATCAATTTACAAATTTCTAAAGCTGCACATTCATTTTTTTCATCTGGTATCATGTATAAGTTTTCAATTAATATGTAAACATTTTTATTTTCTACTATTTTTAATAGTTTTTTTAATCTGTTTGCTAAACCACTTACTTCAAACTGCTTCTTTGTCCAATATGTATGATATACAAATGATGTAGTAATGTTTAACTCTTCTGATAGCTGAACTAATTTTTTAAATTGGTTTTCTACTATTTTTTCATTTTTTAGCATTATTAATTCAATATTGTAATTTGATACTGGTGGATGTATAACAATTTCTTTTAAATTGTTATATCTTTTTTTATACTCTCTTGTTAAATCTTCAAAATTAAATTCTTCTGATTTTCCATCTTCATCAAAAAATTGTAATTCTGTTCCATCACTTTTACTTATTATTTTTTCCATTTCATTTGAAAATTTTTGAAAACTTAACTTCGGATATATGTTCATTTGCTTTCCCTTCTTATCTGTCTATTTTTTCTGTAAAATATGATAAAAATTCTATAATTTGATAATATTTGTATAGATATTTCTTAGTTTGACTATTATTAGCCAATGGTTTAGTCAATATGTCATTATCAAAAAATCTAAAAAATAACAAATTCTGATTCATCATAAATTCAAATTTTAAATTTAAGTTTTTTCTAAATTGGTTTAGATCTTCTAGTACTTCATCTGTTATTATTTGTCTTGATTTATTAGTGTCTTCTGAATACATATATAAATTTTGTTTAGGAATTTCAAATTTTTGTTTACGATTACTTGTACTATTAACACTCATCACATCGATTTCATCTACTTCATGTTTTAGTTCAACATATGCAAAAATTCCTTTAAATAAAACTTTATTTGAATTTGACACTATTATATTTGCAACTGACATGTTACGATTTCTTTTTATTCCAGAAATAACACCTTTAGATGTTAAATCAGTATATATTCTATCAAAACCTGATTTTTTATAGTAGCTGCTAGGAATTTCTTCGTTTTCCTCATATGTAAATCCATCTTTAATATGTGTTGCAAGTTCTGCTAATGCAACTTCGCTAAACCTATTTTGCTTCTCCGTTATTCTTGTTTCATTTTTAAATGAATATATTGTGCAGCATATAAACATTAATATAGCAACTGTTATAAATATATATTTTGCTATTGCTGCCTCTGCTATTAAAGCAAAAAATATGCATAATAGCACAATACCTATTAATAATCCTTCTATTTGTCGTATTTCTTTTTTTACTTCAAACAGTGAACTAACTTCATTTTGTATTCTCTCCTTTGACCATTTGAAAATTTCTTCAAAATCTTCTTCCATATGAATTCTCCAATTAATTATATTTTTTATTAAATTATATCATATAAGAAATTTAAATGTATACTACATTTATTTTACATTTTTGTTTTTTTATTTTCTAACAAATTGAGCAAAGCCTTTATATAATATGAAATGCATTGTATAAAAAAATACATTCAAATGTTGAATGTATTTTTTATTAAATCATTTTTTTACATTAAGTTTTCTGGGTTTAAGCATTCTAGTTCTGGTAAAACAAATCTTCCGTCTTTCCTAATTAATACATCGTCGAAATAGATTTCTCCTCCACCATATTCAGGTGTTTGTATACAAACTAAGTCCCAATGTATTGCTGATACATTTCCATTGTTCATATCTTCATAAGCTCTACCAGGTGTAAAATGAAAACTTCCTGCTATTTTTTCATCAAAAAGAATATCGTTCATTGGCTTAGTTACATAAGGATTTATTCCTAATGAAAATTCTCCAATATATCTTGCTCCTTCATCTGTATCTAGGATTTCATTTATTTTTTGAGTATTATTTGCAGTTGCATTTACAATTTTTCCATCTTTAAACTCTAATACAATATTTGTAAAAGTAAAGTTTCTATATGTTGATAATGCATTATATGAAACTTTTCCATTTACTGAATTTCTAATTGGTGCTGAATATACTTCTCCATCAGGAATGTTCATATTTCCAGCACATTTAATTCCTCCCATGCCTTTAATTGAAAATGATAAATCTGTTCCAGGTCCTACAATATGAACTTTATCTGTTCTCTCCATTAAAGCTTTTAATTTATCCATTGCTTTATCCATTTTTCCATAGTCTAAATTACAAACTTTAAAATAAAAATCTTCAAATTCTTCTGTATTCATTCCTGCTAACTGTGCCATAGAATCATTTGGATATCTTAAAATTACCCATTTAGTGTTATTTACTCTTTCATTTAGTACTTCTTCTCTGTATTCTGTTTCATACATTGACATTTGTGAAGAAGATATATCTACTAAGCTTGATATATTTCCAGATGCTCTAACTGCAATATATGCATCCATTTTTTTCATTTGAGCTAATTCTTCTTCTTTCATAAGATTTAACATCTCTTTATTAGCATTTTTTATAATGTCGTGTGTTAAATTTTCATCCTCAATCTTTACAAAAGGATTTCCTCCTGCTTGATATACTTCCTTTACTAATTCTCTTCCAAGTAAATAACTATCACTTCCAACTAAATCTATTAAAACATTTTCATGTGGTTGCACATTTGTACTATAATTTACTAATCCATGTGCTAATTTTTTTATTCTTTCGTCAACCATATTAACCTCCTATTCTGTTTTTTATTATATGTTTATTTTGTAACAAGGTCAATAATTTATACAATTTATATACTAGGAATTTACGAAAAAAATACCTCTCTTCACGAGAGGTATCTTTATTTTAAATTATCCATCAATTAATTCTTCAATTAATGGAGCTATTGCTTCAATTTCTTGAACTTTTTTCATAATTTCTTCTAATTTTGTTTGTGCTTCTGTTTGATATTCTTGTAGTGCTTCTGCATTAGATGCATCTACTTTTTCTGTTTCTGAAATAGTTGGTATATCAACATCGTCTAATGATATTTTTGTTTTAGCATTAAATTCCGCATTCATATTTATTCCGTCTTTTACGTCTGCTTTAACACCAACAGTGATTGTTCCATCATATTCTTTATCTGTGTTTGTATCTATACTATTTTTTAATGTATATTCAACATTACCTAAATCACCCTGAGAATATGATAATTTTACAAGTGTGTCATCACCATTTACTTCGTATCTTAAGCCTACTTCTGCTTTAACATTTTGATATGTTACTTTTACTTTATATTCAATAAAGTTTGTATCATATGAAACAGTTATTGTTGCCATTTCTTGTTCTTCAAATTTTACTACAGTAACAGTTTCATTTTTGTTAAATGTTGTTTCTAATACTAATTCTTCACCAGAATTTTCTATTATTATATCTGTTCTATATGTTTCTGAAGATGTTCCATATACATCTAATGTTATTGTTGAATCAAGCTCAAATTCATCTTCTATTTCATCTTTTACAGAATCTAGATTTTTTAGCATTGTCTCAAATGATTTTTCATAATTTGAACTATAGTAACTATTTGAAGATTTTGCTATTTCATCCATTTCTTTAAGATAATTTTTTAGAATATCTTGTAATTGTGTATCTTTTCCAAATTCATCAATATAGTCTATTATTAATTCTTTTATGTCTGAATCATCTAATTCAAGTGAAAGTTTTGAACATTTTTTAGTTTTTCCATCAACTTCTACTTTAGCATCTTTTGATTCTATATCTTTTGATTTTTCTTTTATGAATTCTTTTAAAACATTTTCATATCTTTCTTGAATTTCAGTTTGTGTATTAGTATCAATAGCTAAATTTTTCATAACTGATGATAATTCAGTTGTAGCTTTTTCTGCATATTCTTTTAATTCATCTAGATCTACATTTTGATTAGCAAGACTCATTGATAAATCATCATTGCTTGCAATTAACCATTTTTCATTTAATTCTTTTGATCTAATTCCTGCTTGAGTACCATCATATAAAGCTTCTCCAGATAATTCAACATCATCAAGGTTTCCACTTAAATTAGCATAAACTTGTTTATTTCCATCATATTTAAAGTCTAATGCTAAACTAGATTTTCCAATTAAATCAGTAACTTGTTGCAATTGTTTCTTTTCACTTGTTGTCATTCCAGCTATATCATCAATATTAACATTTCCAGAAAATTCAGTAGATACTTCAACTGGTGAATCTAATGAAACATTTTCTAAAACTTTAATTCCTGTATTATTATCTTTAGCTGTCGCTGAAAGTGTTTTAACTGGTTCAGTATATGATTCTATTAATTGCTCTACTCCTGCTTCCATTTTACTTTTCTTATCTAAGTTTATGTCTATTACCCCAGTAAAAATTAGAATTCCAATAACTATAGCTGCAATTAAAAGTAAAATAAATATTATAAGTATTACTTTTCCTGCTTTTCCTTTTTTCTTTTTTGGTGGCTTTTCGCCATTGTTTGCTGGATTTTCAGGTATTGGATTTCCATTTCCTGTATTTGCTGATTTTTCAGGTATTGGATTTTCATTTCCTACATTTCCAGTATTTGGAACATCTTTTAGGTTTTCTTCGTCCATATTTTCCTCCCGAATATTTTATTATATAATATGCCTTATTGTAATTATAAAGCTGAAATAATTATACCTATAATTGTTGATTTTGGCAATATTTTTTTACTTTTATTTATTAATTTATTTACTTATATTTTTTATTTATTCTACTGATATTCCAATTTTATTCTTATATATCATAAATATTGCTATTATTCATATATTAAATCTGCTTTTTAAGAACAAAAGCGGACAATACGTAATCTGCAAAATGAAAAATTATTTTAAATTGTCCGCGTCTTTGTTCTATGCGCCAAATTTTTTTAAATTTGTGTGCAAATTTGGCGAAGCCTTTATATACTAGGAAAGTTAAAGGAACTTTCCTAGTATATAAAAAAGAATAAGAAGTTGCATTGCAACCTCCTATCCTAAAACAGTATTCAATTGTCATAAATGCTTAATAGCATACCTCCAAAAATCCGAAAATGTTTAAATCTCTTTAACTAAGTTCACTTCTCCTTCCTTTACAAACTGCAGATTTCTAATCGCTGCACATTCTTTGGCTATTCTTTGCTTAAACCCGTCAATATTTTGGTGAGTCGAAATAACAACAATTCTACTCCGATCTGAATTCGCGTATCTTACAATATACTCTAGAATTTTTTCCGCATCCGCCACGTCCGTTTGTTCAGATTTATCATCTAACCCAGAAGTACATTCATCCAATACTATTACATCAATGCTATCGTCCATCCAATACAACATTTTTGAAAGTATTAGTCTTTGTTTCTGGCCATTCGATAATGACTCATATCGTTTTTCTTTCATCCATTTCCAAACATCAATGCATTGGGCCTTTATTTCATGCCATAAATGCATGTTTTCTAGGATATTTTGCATTTTCGCCAGGTCTGGATTTTCTTCGCAGCAGAATAGTTCTTCAAATATGCACAAGCTGCCAAATCGTAACTTTTCATCGTAGAATAAAAATCTGGAAGTTGCCGGAATCTCTGTGCTCTTTTCCAGTCTAATTCTTTCTGTCAGCATTTTCATGAATGTAGATTTACCACTTCCGGATGGGCCATATAAAATGGCAATCTCACCAGATTTTATTTTTATCGATTGCTTTGATGCCAGAGAGAACGGTCTATCATTTTCTGATTCTTCTACATACCGAATCGAAAAAGGCTTTATTTCTATCTCCTCGACTCTTTTAGCTGTGGAAGTCTTTTGGGACTCTGTATTATATGCATTTAAAATTAATGACATATCTTTCTCTTCTGACTCAATTGCAACTAGTCTATCATTATTACGTTCTAGTACATTTACAATTGAGCTAATCTGAGTTAATGCGGTTTCAATGATAAGAAGTGTCGCTGTAATCTGAGTAATTGTCGCTAAATCAATGCCGCTCCACTCAACTCCGAGTAAATATACTAAAATTATGCCGTATTGACTCAAAGTTTCAATAATAGTAACTACTAACCGTGATATATTCAATTTTTTATGAAAGTTCACAGCGTTTTTATTGCTTTCTATCACGGTTTTTTGGAACTTATTTATTCTCATTTCCAAGTCAGCATTTACTATTGCAGGTACACGAAGCAAATCATTAACAATTATTGATTGCTCGTTATTACATTCCTTATTTATCTTGAAAAACTCTTCTCTATTCATGCTTATATACGCCGAACTGAAGAAAGAGATTACTATGAATACCAAAATCATAGGTACAAAAACAATTTGCTTTATACTTGTGTTCGTTATAATAGCTGCTACTAACATAATGACGATGCTAATCATTTCGCAAACATCAAATATGTGTTGTATTTTCTGCTGCCATAAATTCTTCAAGTAATTTTTGATTGTATTTAATACTGACTCGTTTGTCATTACCATGTATAATTTGTTTTGTTCATCATACTTCAAAACACGGTTTGCAGTTTTTCCTATTATCTGACTCCCTCTAAGCACTATCTCATCATCAAAGATCAGCTCAAGCTTTTCACTCTCAGACTTTTCGATAAGCCTAAACGATTGTCTAACAATCTCCTGTCCGCGATACAGCATAAAAAGTATAATTCCCAGTAAAATAAATTTATACTCTATAAGTATATTGGTTGCTTTAAGCATAAAAGAAAAGACCAATGTAATGACTGTAATTCCCAATCCCATAAGACCTACTTTATATCCCATAAATTTTAAATCCTTAGGAATACTTAGCATTTCATCAGACAGTCCGTAAGATTTGAAGAATTTAACTAAAAGATTTATCACCTCCCGCATTAGATTTTTAGTTGTCGTTTTCTGTTTTTGCATGATTTTTCCTCCTTATTAAAATGATAAAAAATAATTTATATAAAAATACCGTAGTATGTATTTTTATTATAGCATGTTTACATAATATTTTGCAAGCTGTATTCAACATGTTATTTTAGAACAAAAGCGGACAATATATAATCTGCAAAAGAAAAAATATCCTGAATTGTCCGCGTCTTTGTTCCATGCGCCAAATTTTTGTTAAAAAATTTGTGTGCAATTTGAGCGAAGCCTTTATATAATAGGAAATTCGGAGAACTTTCCTATAAGATAAAAAAATACATGCCTTTACTAGACATGTATTCCTTCTATTTTAATAAATAATTATTGTAATTCAACAACAGCTCCAGCTTCAACAAATTTAGCTTTCATTTCTTCAGCTTCTTCTTTGCTAGCTCCTTCTTTAACTGTTTTTGGTGCTCCTTCAACTAAATCTTTAGCTTCTTTTAATCCTAATCCTGTAATATCTCTAACAACTTTGATTACAGCTATTTTATTTGCTCCAGCTTCTTTTAATACTACATCAAAGTTAGATTTTTCTTCAGCTGCTCCTGCGTCAGCACCTGCTCCTGCTGCTGGTGCTGCAACTGCTGCTGCAGATACTCCATATTTTTCTTCAATTCCTTTTACTAATTCTGATAATTCGATAACTGTTAAGCTATCAATTTCTTCTAATAATTTTTCTATTTTTTCCATTATTAAAATCCTCCTATAAAATTCTTTCTAGTGAATTAAGTTCACTACTCTTTTTTATTATTCTGCAACTTCTTTTTGTTTTGCTACTTGATCAAGTGCAACTGCAAGTTTTGAAATATTTCCAAGTAAGCATCCAGCAAGTTTTGCAATAAGTACTTCTCTTGATGGAAGTTTTGCAAGTGTAATTAGTTCTTCTTTAGAAACTACTTTTCCGTCTAATACACCAGCTTTAATTTGATAAAATTCATTATCTTTAGAATAATTATAAATTGCTTTTAATGCATCTAAGTATGATTCTTCTGTTGTTATTACAGCTGTAGGTCCTGTTAATATAGAATCATCTATGCCTTCAATTTTAGCTTCAGCTAAAGCTCTTCTTGTAATGTTATTTTTTATAACACTATAATTGCCATTAGCATTTCTTATGTTTTTTCTTAATGTTGTATCATCTGTTACATTAATTCCTCTGTATTCTGTAAAAAGGATTAAAGATGATTTTTGCATTTTCTCAGCTAATTTTTTTACTTGTTCTTCTTTTTGTTTTAAAATAACTTCGCTAGCCAAAATTACACCTCCTATTTATTAAAAATTTAAAATAAAAAACTTCAATCTGCCAATTCGAGGCAAATTGAAGTTGTATTATATTTATACTTCTACTTCACAAATTTTACCTCGGTAGGACTTCTCTTTTTGCCTACTGTCTTTGGCTACTATTAATTATAATTATTTTTCGTTTACGTATAAACCAGGTCCCATTGTTGTAGAAACTGATATACTTTTAATGTATTGTCCTTTTGCAGCTGCTGGTTTAGCTTTTATTATAGCATCAATTATTGTTGTATAGTTTTCTAACAACTTTTCAGTTCCAAAAGAAACTTTTCCAAATCCTAAATGTATAATATTTGTTTTGTCTAATCTGTATTCTACTTTACCAGATTTAATTTCTGATATTGCTTTTTTTACATCCATTGTAACTGTTCCTGATTTTGGGTTTGGCATTAATCCTTTTGGTCCTAATACTTTACCAAGTCTTCCAATAACTCCCATCATATCAGGTGTTGCAACGATAACATCATAGTCAAACCAATTTTCTTTTTCAATTTTTGGTATTAATTCTTCTGCTCCAACAAAGTCAGCTCCTGCTTCTTCAGCTTCTTTAGCTTTATCACCTTTAGCAAATACTAAAACTTTTTGAGTTTTACCAGTTCCATTAGGTAATACAACTGTTCCTCTAACTTGTTGATCAGCATGTTTTGAATCTACACCTAATTTTACATGTAATTCAACTGTTTGATCAAATTTTGGCTTTGGCATTTTTTCAATAATTTCTAAAGCCTCTTTTGCATCATATACTTTTGAGCTATCTACTAATTTAGCAGATTCTTGGTATCTCTTTCCTCTTTTCATTTAATCCTCCTTTGGTACAAACGAGTTATTTTAACTCTCCCAATAATTTTATTTTAATTTCTATATAAGCAATACTTATATTAAATTATTTAACTAGTCAATTACAACAATTCCCATAGATCTTGCTGTACCTTCAACCATTTTCATTGCTGCTTCTACTGAAGCTGCATTTAAATCTTCCATTTTTTGTTCTGCGATAGCTTTAACTTGCTCTTTTGTTATTTTTGCAACTTTATCTGTATTAGGTTTTCCAGATCCTTTTTGTATATTTAGAGCTTTCTTTATTAAAACTGCAACTGGTGGAACTTTTGTTATAAAATCAAAAGATTTATCTTTGTAAACAGAAATAACTACTGGGATTATCATTCCAGGTTGATTTGCTGTTCTATCATTGAATTCTTTAACGAATTGCATAATATTAACACCACTAGATCCTAATGCTGGTCCAACTGGTGGAGCTGGTGTTGCTTTACCTGCTTCTATTTGTAATTTAATTACATTAACAACTTCTTTTTCTGCCATTTATGAGCACCTCCCTATCAAACGTTTTTATTAATCAATTTTTTGCACTTGTGAAAATTCTAATTCTACTGGAGTCTCTCTTCCAAACATAGAAACTAAAACTTTTACTTTATGCTTTTCTTTATTAATTTCTTGTACTACACCAATAAAATTCTCTAATGGTCCATTCATTACCCTTACATTGTCATTTACTTCATAGTCAATGTTAACTGGAACATCATCAAATCCCATATTTCTTATTTCTTCATCTGTAAGTGGAATTGGATCTGTTCCTGAACCAACAAATCCTGTCACTCCTCTTGTATTTCTAACAATATACCAAGATTCTTCTGTTACAATCATTTTCACTAAAACATATCCAGGAAAAACTTTTTTTAAATTTGTTTTTCTTTTTCCTTCTTTAATTTCAACTTGTTCTTCCATTGGAACAACAATGTTAAAAAAGAAGTCTTCCAATTCTCTGTTTTTTATTGTCTTTTCCAAATCTGTTTTTACTTTGTTTTCATATCCAGAATATGTGTGGACTACATACCATTTTGGTTCTAGACTTGTATCAGCTTGTGACATTTTATAGCCTCCTTTATATTATTCAACAGATTATTATTCAGTTGTTTGTCCATTTTCTGTTGTTTGCGCATCTTCAGTTGGAATATCTGTAGATTCTTCTTGTATTGTTGTTTCATTATTTCCCTCATTTGTAGATTCATCCGTATTTTCTACATTTTCTTCTACACTACTTGCTGCATGCTGAGTTGCTTTAGTAACAATAAATTCATATCCTTTATCAAAAGCTGAATCTAACGCAAAAACAATACCTGCTATTAAAATTACTATTGCAATTACTACTGCTGTTTTTGTTGAAAGTTGTTTAGCAGTTGGCCATGTAACTTTTTTTAATTCTGCCTTGAAGTCCTTAAAGAAAGTTTTATTTTCTTTTTTCTCATTCTTTTCTTTTTTTGCTTTGTTCTTTGCTTCTTTAGCCATTTTATTTCCTCCTTAAAGGATTATTTTGTTTCTTTATGTGTTGTACGTTTTTTGCAGAATTTGCAATATTTAACAATTTCTAATCTATCAGTATTATTTCTTTTGTTTTTTTCTGTCATGTAATTTCTTCTTTTACATTCTGTACATTCTAATGTTATAGATTCTCTAGGTCCTTTTGCAGCCATCTACTACACCTCCGTTTAATTTTTGTGAAGTTTTTATTTATTATATTTAACGATGTGAGCATGAAATGAATCATGCTGTTATACTTTATCACAAAACATGTATATTGTCAATATTTTCAGCAATTTTTTACCTCTTTTTTTTAACTGAATAACCAAATTTTCCAACTTTTTTTCCTAAGCAATAATATCCGCCGTTTGCATATGCTATTAAATCGCATTTACTTATATCAAAAGCCCCTTTTGAGTCAATATATTTTTCATCTGCATTTATTGATAAAACTTCTGCTACAAACATATCATGTGAACCCATTTTTACTATTTTTTCTACTCTGCATTCAACAGAAACTGGTGATTCTTTAATTGCAGGTGCATTTACAAAATTGCTTTTTTCTTTAGTTAAATGCATTTGCTTAAATTTATCAACCTTTTCGCCAGTTTTTACTCCACACCAATCAGTTGCATATGCTAATTGCTTTGTAGTTAAATTAATAACAAACTCTTTTTTTTCAGAAATTATTTTATGAGAATATCTTGTTGGTCTTAGTGATATATATACTTTAGGTGGATTAGTATTTAATATTCCCGTCCAGGCAACAGTAATAATATTTGATTTTTTCATATCACCACATGATACCATTACAGCTGGTATTGGATATATAAATGTTCCTGGCTTCCAAATTACTTTTGCCATCTATCTGCCTTCTCCTTTGAATCTATGTCTTTGGATTGCTGTATCTGTTCTTAACAATTTTGCTTCATCTCCAATTGCCTGTTTCTTTCTTGCATCAGCTAATTCACATGCTAAACAAAGCTTATCTGTATCATGTTTTACAATATAATTATTATCTTTTGATAATGAAATATTTCCAACATATCCCCCATTATGTTTTAAAGCTTCTTCCATGTTATATGTAGATAATAATGTATTTACAATATATTTTAAATATTCAACATCAACATTAGGGTTAAGAATTAAATTCATATCGAAATTTGTATAAATTCTAAATACTTCTCCATGTTCATTTTCGTCCCATTGTGTCAATGAGTCTTCTCTTTCTGCTAATTCTTTACGTCTTGCTCTTAATTTTGGATCTGCATAACGCTTTACTATTGTATACTCTTCTAGGCAATATGGATCTCTATATGTTACTTTTCCATCTTTTTGTCTGAATCTTCCAAATCCTACATCTCCTGTTTTAGTTATTTTTATTTTATCTCCTTGAAAATTAGCCATTTGAATTGAACTGTCTCTTTGACCTTTTACTGGCATATAACTTATATCTGCAAAATTTCCTGGAATAAATAATTTTTCTTGATTTGGATTAAAGTTTATTAGAAACTTTTCATCTATTTTAAGTTTTCCCTCTGGATCACAAAGCTGTTCATATGAGCTATCCATTATCATTTCTACTACTTGTAACTTATTTATTTCATCTTGATTATAATTTTCTTCTTGTATCATTGCATCGACATCTTCTTCTAACTTTTTTAATTGTTTCATGTAATTTTTAGATATCTGTTCTAATGGAGTCTGTCTAAAAGAGCCTAAATCTCTATATGCATTATGCTTTTCTGATGAAGTTGTAATTATCGCTTCTTCTCTAGTTATATATTCTTTTTGCTCTATTATTTTTCTGATTATTTCTCTATCTATTTCCTGATCCACTGAAGCATTTTCTCCAAGAGTATCTCTAAGTGCTGACTTAATATTCAAGTAAATTAACTTAACTTTTACTTTATTTTTTAATTTTTCTAATTCGGTATTTCCTACAATTCTGGTTTTATCCCATTCTTGCATTACATATTCATACCTATTATCCAATTTTCTATGAGTTAGCAAATGATCTAACTTAGCGGAACCATTTCCGGCTTTTAGTAATATATCCATAAAATTAACAATAGATTTCATTTTTTATTCCTTTCCCTCTGGCATTAAATTTTTAAAAGTTTTTTATATTCTTTACATGCACAAAGTTTATCTTGATAATGATAAATATCAAATTTTCCGTTATTATTTTTTACGATTTCTCCTATGTATCCAGCATTATGTTTCATAGCTTCTTCAAGATTTAAGTCAGAAAATAATATGTCTGCATGTAATGCAGTAAAATCTGTATCACTTGTTAAATGTGATATGTCTAAACATGTAAACACATTAAATTCCTTTTCCTTTGGTTCTTCATTTTCATGTGCAAGACTAACATATATTTTCTTTATTTTATAATTTTGCAATGTATAAGTATCTTTAAATGAAAAGCCATATGCTAAAGTACCAATTTTTTGAAACATTATTATGTCGTTAAACTTGTTTGTCATTTTATAAACATTTTCATTTGAATCTTCTATATATGATAAGTCATTTATTCCTTCTTTTACATATAATTTTTCTTGGTTTGGATTAAAATTAAGCAATATTTCTTCATCTATTTTTCTTTTTTGTATTGGATCCATTAATATTTCAAAAGACATTTTTTGTAATAAAAATGTAGAATATGTTTCAATGATTTGTTTAGGATCTATATCTTTTTTAGGTATTTCTAATTCTAAAATTTTATAAATAACCTTTATTTGTCTTTCATAGCCTCTAATTATATCAACTTTATTTGATGAATTTCCTAATAATAAATTTTGATATGGATTTATATATTCACATTTACTTTTGTTTTTTTCTCTCAAAACTTCTTTATATGATTCTGCACTTTCAAAAATTTGTCTTGCTTTATCTCTTATCTCTTCTTTATTACTATCATAATCATCACTACAATCTTCTAAAATTTTTAATAAACATAAATATGAAAAAGTTAATTTTATATAATCTTCCAGTTTTTCATATGTCTTTCTATTCTTACTAAATAAAAAAGGTGAATTTGTTAATAACTTGTATTTCTCTTTTATCGCTTTTTTATTTATATAACTTTCTTCATTTTTCACAATTGTAGTAGTTGATGTAAGTTGTTTTACAAAATCAAGCTCTATTGCCATATTGTTCTCCTTATATAATTTCATACTTGTATGATATATTATAGAATACTAATAATCAATATTTTCAATATTAAATATTGATTACATAATAAATATGAAAGTTGTACTTTCATATTATTTTACAAATCTGAAAATATTAAATTATCACTTTTTTCTTTGGCCTAACTCAAATTTGTTTTTTTCTACTTAATTGGTATAAAAAAAATCACAAAACAAAAGTTACTTCGTTCTCTGATTTTTTCATACGTTTATTAAACATAAAAAAACTGGCAACAACCTATTTTCCCAGCAAGGTAACTCGCAAGTATCTTCGGCACCTTAGGGCTTGACTTCTGTGTT
>CANQAH010000034.1 GCA_947588885.1 uncultured Clostridia bacterium | reverse complement strand
ATGTTTATATTAAATTTAAGATAAAATCTTTACTCTGAAATTAAAAAGCAGTAAGAATAATAAAATTTAAAAGTTGCTCTAGCTGTCAAACGTAGCTAAGCGAAGTGTTATACAAGAAAATTACATAAGAAAATGTTTATATTAAATTTAAGATAAAATCTTTACTCTGAAATTAAAAAGCAGTAAGAATAATAAAATTTAAAAGTTGCTCTAGCTGTCAAACGTAGCTAAGCGAAGTGTTATACAAGAAAATTACATAAGAAAATGTTTATATTAAATTTAAGATAAAATCTTTACTCTGAAATTAAAAAGCAGTAAGAATAATAAAATTTAAAAGTTGCGCAGCGACCAAACGAAGCGAAGCGAAGTGCGATTGAAGCAAATTACATTTAAAATCATTCTTTAATATGGAATTTGCGACAGCAAAACTTTTAAATTTTATTATTTTACTGCTAAAAATAACTTAGTCTAAATTTTATATCTCATCAATTTTAACATTTCTCTTATGCTCAATTTTCTCCCATTTTGTATTTGGCTTAATTAAACATTTTATATTTATAATTATCCAAGAACCCATAAAAACTGGAAATAATAATATTCCTTTTGCCATTTTTTTAATTGGCTTCTTTTCAATAATCATTACAAATATAGCTGTAATAATTGGTACAATAAATGTTGAAACCAAATATTTTGCATAGTTAAAGATTAATTCTCCTAATGTCATTCCATCGCAGAAGAAAATTATTGTATTTATTGCAATTAAAAGAAAAGTTACAAGCATCATTGGTATTCCCATTAGATATAGCAAACCATCAAAATTCATTAATGTTCTGTGTTCTACTACACCTTCAGCTAAATCCTTTGTATAATACTTCATGCATTGCATATGTCCAACAGTCCATCTTGATCTTTGAGACCAACTTTGTTTAAATTCAGTTGGTTGCTCATCATAAACTATTGCATCTGTTGCCCATCCTAATCTTCTTCCTTGTGCAATATTTTTCAATGAAAATTCAATATCTTCTGTTAATGTAATTGTATCCCATCCTGTTGGTTTGATTAAATTAAAATCTACCATAAAACCAGTACCATTAATTAAAGGTGACAATCCCAAATTATATCTAGCTAAATGGTAAAATCTGTTCATTGTCCAGTAAAATAATGCATATCCTGCAGAAATCCATGAATCTGAAGGATTTTTTATATCTCTATATCCTTGTACTATTACTTCTCCTTGACATAATTTTTTATTCATCGCATTTAAGAAATTTTTATCTACTATATTGTCTGCATCAAATACACAAAAAGCGTCGTAATCAGCATTTTCTTTTATTTTTTTATTTAAAAACCATTGCATTGCATAGCCTTTTGTTTTTTTAGTTTCATCTTGCCTTTCATAAACTATAGCACCCATTTTTTTGGCTATTTTTGAAGTATTATCTGTGCAGTTATCTGCTATTACATAAATATCATAGAGTTCTTTTGGATAGTCAAGTTTATTTAAACTTTCAAGAAGATTTCCAATTACATTTTCTTCATTGTGTGCAGGTAATATTAGCATAAATTTGTGTTTTTTATTTTTTATTATTGGTCTTTCTTTAAATTGTATTAGAGCGCAGGCACTTATGATTAATTGATATAGCCAGTATATTATAATAATCCATATAATAGCCTGTTGTAGTATATAAATATATTTCATATTCTACCTCTTTCTTATTCCTCCGTTTTTTCTTCATTTTCTTCATCAAATCTCATTGTAAGATTTATTCTGTCTTGGTCATCTATTTGTGAAACTTTGACCATAACTTCTTGTCCAACTTTTAAGAAATCTTCAACATTTTCAACTTTTTCTTTTGTTATTTTTGATTTGTGAACTAGTCCTTCTTTTCCTCCACCTAAATTAATAAATGCTCCAAATGTTACAATTTTTTCTACTGTTCCTTTATACACTTTTCCAACTTCAATTTCTTTAGCTATTTCTTCAATCATTTCTAATGCTTTTGGTCCGTTTGCGTTTTCTGTTGCATATATAAATACTGTTCCATCTTCTTCAATGTCAATCTTAACACCAGTTTCATCAATGATTTTATTAATCATTTTTCCACCAGGTCCGATTACATCTTTTATTTTTTCTACACTAATTTTAGTATTAATAATTTTTGGTGCATATTTAGAAATTTCTTTTCTTGGTTCTGCAATTACTGGTTTCATAATGTCATCTAATATATGTTTTCTTGCTACTCTTGTTCTTTCAAATGCTTCTGCTATTATATCATATGACAAACCATCTACTTTGATGTCTACTTGTATTGCTGTAATTCCTTTTTCTGTTCCACCAACTTTGAAGTCCATATCTCCAAAAAAATCTTCAATTCCTTGTATATCTGTTAACATTACATATTTACTATCGTCATCTGGATCTGTTACTAATCCTGTAGAAATACCAGCAACTGGTCTTTTTATAGGAACTCCAGCATCCATTAATGCTAATGTACTTCCACAAATACTTGCTTGAGATGTTGAACCATTTGAAGATAATACTTCTGATACAACTCTTATAGAATAAGGAAATTCTTCTTTACTTGGTAAAACTGGAACTAATGCTTTTTCGGCTAAAGCACCATGACCGATTTCTCTTCTTCCTGGTCCTCTAGATGTTCTTGCTTCTCCAACACTATATGGTGGGAAGTTATATTGATGCATATATCTTTTTGTTTCTTCTTCATCTATTCCATCTAATATTTGTTCTTCACTGATCATTCCTAATGTTGCAACTGTTAATACTTGAGTTTGTCCTCTTGTAAACATTCCACTTCCATGAACTCTTGGCAATAAAGCTACTTCACAAGATAAAGGTCTTATTTCATCTAATGCCCTTCCATCAACTCTTTTATGTTCATCATAAATCATGCTTCTAACAACTTTCTTTTCAAGTTTGTATAAAGCTTCTCCAATTGCTTGTGCATTTTCTTCAACATAATCTTCGCCATGTTGTTCTTTCAAATATTCTTTAGCATCTTCAGCTAGAACTGCCATTCTATCATCAATAACTGTTTTATCTTTATCTTGAACGTCAGTTTTCATTCTGTCTTTAAATTGTTTTTCCAATTCTGTATAAAGTTCTTCGTCTACTGCAAATGATTTATATTCAAATTTTGGTTTTCCAATTTCATCTTTCATTTTTTGAATGAATTCACAGATTTTTTTAATTTCTACATGTGCTGTTTTTATAGCATCAAGCATTACATCATCTGGAACTTCGTTTGCACCAGCTTCAATCATTGCAATTTTTTCAACTGTTCCTGCAACTGTTAAAGTTAAATCTGATTTTTCTCTTTCTGCAACTGTTGGGTTAATTATTATTTTACCATCAACTAATCCAACATTAACTGCAGCTGTTGGTCCTCCAAATGGTATATCTGAAATTGATAAAGCAGCTGATGCTCCAATCATTGCAGCAACTTCTGGTGAATTATCTTGTTCTACAGATAATACTGTTGCAACAACACATACATCATTTCTGAAATCTTTTGGGAATAATGGACGAAGTGGTCTATCTATAGCTCTTGAAGTAAGTATAGCTTTATCTCCAGGTTTTCCTTCTCTTTTTGTAAATCCTCCTGGAATTTTTCCAACAGCATATAATTTTTCTTCAAAATCTACTGATAATGGAAAGAAATCAATTCCTTCCTTTGGCTCTTTTGAAGCAACAACATTTACTAATACAACTGTTTCTCCATATTTTACTAATACACTTCCATTTGCTAAACCTGCCATTTTTCCAGTCTCTATAACTAGCTTTCTTCCTGCAAGTTCTGTTTCATAAGTTTTTAACATTTTTACCTCCTAAATTTCCGAAGATGCAAGAAATCAGATTTAAAAACGTACTTTGTATGTTCTTAAATCTAATATCTAACATCATTCGGTTTAAAATAATAATACTACTTCAAAAAACAGCGTAGCACCAATAGCTACGCTGTTTTTTATTTTCTTAAAGATAACTTTTGAGCTATATCTCTGTATCTTTGAATGTCCTTTTTAGCTAAATAGTTTAATAAATTTCTTCTTTTACCAACCATTTTTAAAAGTCCTCTTCTTGAATGATTATCTTTTTGATGTACTTTTAAATGTTCAGTTAATTCTGAAATTCTTTCTGTTAAAAGAGCAATTTGAACTTCTGGTGAACCAGTATCATTTTCTTCTCTTTTATAAGTATTGATAATTTCTTGCTTTCTTTCTTTAGTCATTCTTACAACCTCCTTTATATTGATTTGCCAGTTACTGAGTTATAAGTAGGTTTTTTCTTAAAACCAAGTAACGGTAATTATTAACATCAATATTTTACTATATTTTTCCCAGTATTGCAAGTATTATTTTAATATAGCCTCTAAAGCTCTTAAATACTCGTAACTTATACATTTTTCCATAAACTTTAAAGTTGTTGTTTCGATAAAATTTTAGAATGTTATAAATGAATTAATCTCAGTTTTTCTTGTAATATTAATGGTTTTATATTATTATTTAATTAAGGGGAAAAATATGGACTATTATAAAGTATTAGGTGTTTCAAAAGATTCATCTTCTAAAGAAATTAAAAAAGCATATAAGCAATTAGTAAAAAAATATCACCCTGATGTTTTTCAAGGTGATAAATCTGTTGCTGAAAATAAAATCAAGGAAATTAATGAAGCTTATGATGTTCTTTCTAATCCAGAATTAAAAAAAGATTATGATGATTCTTTAGATTCCTCATCTTCTATTAATATCAATATTAATTATTCTCCTGATAGTACTAATAATACTAGTTCTACATCTTATAATTCATATTCTGCTCCTAAATATGAGGATTTATACAAATATGATTATTATAAAAGATACACAACAAACTATTATGGAGTTTCAAAAGAAAGACCTTCTAAGAATAATATAGAAGAAAATAAGTTTGATGAACGTTTTTTTTCAAAAGCAAGAGCTCCTTTTATTCTCATCGTTGGAATTTGTATGATTATCGTTCTTTTAATACTAATATTTCTTCTTTCTTATTTTAAAAAATTTTTTAATGGTCGCATTGATTTTACTAATGATATTGTTATAAATTCTATTACAGAAAATTATAATTCAAATGATGATCTGCCTTTTATTTCATATGGTATGACTTTTAACCAAGTTAAAGCCGTATTAGGCCCTCCTGATTTTACTGAGACTGATGACAATTGTTATTATGCTTATTGGGGAAATTCTTATATTGTTTTTGATAATGATGATCTGGTTATTGACTGGCAAAATCATGGAGCCTTTAAAACTGGAGTTAAAAAAGATAATTCTGAACGTCAAATTGAAGAAATTTTAAATGCAATTGAACAGCATTTATAGAAAAAATGAAAGTAGACTTTTTTTGTGTGTCTACTTTCATTTTACTACTTCAATTTAATTCAATATTAGATTTTTTATATAATAGTAAAATGCTTCGCATTTCCTATTATATAAAGGCTTCGCCAAATTTGGCGCATGGAACAAAGACGCGGACAATTTAAAATAATTTTTCATTTTGCAGATTACTTATTGTCCGCTATTGTTCTATAATAGAAAATTTCTATATAAAAAACTTCACTATTGTTCTTTTATGCTGTTTCTGTTTTGTTTGGTTTTTTCATATTTCTTTTATTACTTGTTTTAGTTAATATTACCGGTTTTTTATTTTCATCTATTATAAGTTCTGGTTTATTTCCATTAGTAACAGTTTCTTTATTTATAATGCATTTAGCTATTTTCTGATTACTTGGAATATCATACATTACATCTCTCATTATTTCTTCAATAATTGAACGTAGTCCTCTTGCTCCTGTTTTTCTTTCAATTGCCTTATCAACTATTGTTTCTAATGCATCATCTGTAAATTCTAATTCAACTCCATCTAATTCAACTAATTTCTTATATTGTTTTATTAATGCATTTTTAGGCTTTGTTACAATCTCTATTAATGCTTCTCTACTTAATTCATCAAGAGTTGCAACTATTGGTAATCTTCCTACAAATTCTGGGATCATACCGAATTTTAATAAATCTTGTGGCAATATTTGTTTATATATTTCTGATTTACTTTTTTCATTTTTAGTAGATATTTGTGAACCAAATCCTATAGTATTTTTTCCTGTTCTTTCATTTATGATTGATTCAATTCCTTCAAATGCACCACCGCAAATAAATAAAATATTTTCAGTATTAATTTGTAAAAATTCTTGGTGTGGATGTTTTCTTCCGCCTTGTGGTGGAACTGAAGCTTTTGTTCCTTCAATTATTTTTAAAAGTGCTTGTTGAACTCCTTCACCACTTACATCACGAGTTATAGATGGATTTTCTGATTTTCTTGAAATTTTGTCAATTTCATCAATATAAATTATTCCTTTTTCTGCATTTTCAATATTGTAATCTGCGGCTTGAATTAATCTTAATAGAATATTCTCAACGTCTTCACCAACATATCCTGCTTCAGTCAATGTTGTTGCATCCGCAATAGCAAATGGAACATTTAGAACTTTTGCTAATGTTTGTGCTAAAAGAGTTTTTCCACATCCAGTAGGACCTAATAATAAAATATTACTTTTTTGAATTTCTACATCATCAACTTTTTCTAAATTATTTATTCTTTTATAATGGTTATAAACTGCAACAGATAATGTTCTTTTTGCCTCTTCTTGGCCTATAACATATTCATCTAAAATTTCTTTTATTTCATGTGGAGTTGGGATTTTTTCCTCAACTTCATTTTCAATTTCTTCATCTTCTTCATAAAATTCATCTTCAATAATTTCTTGGCAAACTCCAATACATTCATCACAAATGTATACTCCAGGGCCAGCAATTATTTTTTTAACGCTTTCTTGTGGTTTGCCACAAAAAGAGCATTTTACACTTCTCTTATTGTCGTTTGGCATTATATCACCTCATTAAAATATTTTCTTTTGAAATATTATCCTCTTTTGTCTAGAATTCCATCAATTAAGCCATATTTTAATGCTTCTTCTGCAGTCATGTAATTATCTCTTTCAGTATCTCTTTCAATTGTTTCTAGACTTTGACCTGTTCTTTCACTTAATAATTTATTTAGTTTTTCTCTGGTTCTAACCATATGTTCTGCATGTATTTTGATTTCTGTAGTTTGTCCTGAAAGTCCACCAGATATTAATGGTTGATGTATTAGTATTTCAGCATTTGGTGTTGCAAAACGTTTTCCTTTTGCTCCTGAAGCTAATAATACTGCTCCCATACTAGCAGCAAGACCAACACAAATTGTTGTTACTGGGCATTTTATATAATTGATTGTGTCAACTATTGCCATTCCATCTGTTATTGATCCTCCTGGGCTATTTATATATAAAGAAATTTCTTTATCAGGATCTTCTGACTCTAAAAATAGTAATTGTGCAACTACTAAACTTGCTGATGTACTATTTACATCTTCAGATAAAAATATAATTCTATCTTTTAATAATCTTGAGAATATATCATATGATCTTTCTCCTTTATTTGTTTGTTCTATTACATAAGGTACTAAACTATTATCCATTTTACTCATTCCTTTCGATTTTTGAGCTTATTTATAAAACATTTTCTAAATAAGTTCAAGATATTAAATATCATATTTATAGAATAAAAGTCAATATAAAAGAAGTACATATATGTATGAATATTTTCAACTTTGGTACTTCTTTTAATCTAACATCTTTTATTTTATTTTTGCATTATCTACAATATATTGAATAGCTTTTTCTGTTTCTAAGTTTGAAGAAACATATTTTTTAAATTCTTCATTTTTCTTTAATTCGTCTTCTGCTCTTCCATATGTTTTTGCAAGTTCAGCAATCTTATCATTTAATTCTGTTTCTAAAATTTCTATTTTAGCATCTTTTACTATTGCTTCTAATACTAGTCTAACTTTAATTGCTCTTTCTGCTTCTGGTCTCATTTCTTTTCTAAAGTCAGCTTTTGTTTTATTTATTATTTTTAGATATTGTTCAACTCCCATTCCTTGGTAAGATAATCTTCTATCTAAGTCTTCTTCCATTGCATCTATTTCATTTTCGATCATACCATCTGGAATATCTAATTTTGCATTATCACAAACAGCTTCAATTGCTTTATCTTCTATTTCATGTTTTGCTCTATGTTCATTTTCTTCTTCCATTTTCTTTTTAATGTCTGCTTTTAATTCATCAATAGTATCAAATTCACTAACATCTTTAGCAAATTCATCATCCATTTTTGGAAGTTCTTTTTCTTTTATTTCATGTAATTTAACTTTGAATACTGCAGGTTTTCCAGCTAGATCTTTTGAAAAATATTCTTCAGGGAATGTTACATTAATATCTTTTTCTTCATTAATTTTCATTCCTATTACTTGTTCTTCAAATCCTTCTATAAAACTATGGCTTCCAATTTCAAGTTCATGTTTTTCTGCTTTTCCGCCTTCAAATGGAACTCCATCAACTGTACCTTCAAAATCTATTACAGTAATATCTCCATCTTTAACAGCTCTATTATCAACAGAGATTATTCTTGCGTTTTTTTCTGCCATATGTCCTAGTTCGTGCTCAATGTCTTTATCCTCTACAGTATACTCAACTTTTTTTAATTCTATACCCTTGTATTTTCCAAGTTCAACTTCTGGTTTTGTATTAACTATTGCAGTGAATATTAAATCTTTTCCTTTTTCCATTTGAACTATGTCAATTTTTGGTTTACTTACAACTTCTATATTGTTTTCTTTTATTTCTTTATCATAAATTTCAGGAACTACTTCGTTAAATGCATCTTCATAGAATATTTCTACTCCATAATGCTTTTCTGCAATATGCATTGGTACTTTACCTTTTCTAAAACCTGGTACATTAAAATATTTAGCATTCTTTTTAAATACCTTTTCAATTCCTTCTATAAATATTTGTGCATCTACAGTAAATTCTAATTTTACTTCATTTTTATTTTCTGTTTTTTCTATCTTGATACTCATTTCTGAATTCCTCCAATTTTTTATAATAGCTTTACCATTATAACACATAATTCAATAATTGCAAGTTTTTTCTCTATTATAATGTAGCAAAGCTTTTATATTTCCTATAAGAGAACAAAAGCGGACAATATGTAATCTGCAAAAGGAAAAATTATCATGAATTGTCCGCGTATTTGTTCTAAGTGCCAAATTTTTGTTAAAAAATTTGTGTACAAATTGAGCGAAGCCTTTATCTTATAGGAAATTCTGAGAACTTTCCTATAAGATAAAAAAAGCTCCTTGTAGGAGCCTTTTTTTATTTTAGTGTTTTATTTGTTTCATAACTTCTTCAGCAAAGTTTTCTTCTTTCTTTTCTATTCCTTCACCTTTTTCAAGTCTTGCAAATTCAACTATTTTTCCGTCTTTAGATTCAATTAGATTTTGAACTTTAACACTTGGATCTTTAACAAATTCTTGTTCTAATAAGCAAATTTCTCCATAAAATTTACCTATTCTACCTTGTACCATTTTTTCAGCTATTTCAGCAGGTTTTCCTTCGTTCATAGCTTGAACTTTTAGTATTTCCATTTCTTTTTCTACTTCTTCTTGTGGTACATCTTCTCTTGATAAGTATTCTGGTTTAGCTGCAGCTATTTGCATACAAACATCTTTTGCTAATGTTTCATCACCTTTTTCAAAGTTAACTAAAACACCAATTTTTCCATCTCCATGAATATAGCTTTCAACTAGACCTTTTGATTCATATCTAACGAATCTTCTAATTGACATATTTTCACCGATTGTAGCAATTTTATCTGTTAAAACTTCTTGTACAGTTTTATCTGTATCTAAATATTTTTGGTTTAATAAATCTTCTAATGTAGCAGGATTTTTTTCTGCAACTTGTTTTGTTAAATCTTTAACAAAAGATCTAAATTCTTCGTTTTTAGCAACGAAATCTGTTTCAGCATTAACTTCAATAACGCTTCCTACTTTTTTATCTTCTGATACATATGTTGCAACTAATCCTTCTGCTGCTATTCTTGAAGATTTTTTTGCAGCTTTTGCTATTCCTCTTTCTCTTAATAGTTCTGCTGCTTTTTCCATATCTCCATCAGTTTCTGTAAGAACTTTTTTACAGTCCATCATTCCAGCACCTGTTTTTTCTCTTAATTGTTTTACTAACTCTGCAGTAATCATTTGAAATACCTCCTCAATATTAATTATTCTTCAACTTCCTCTGCTTTTTCTACAACTTCTTCCATGTCTGAAGGATTTTCTTGTTGTTCTGCTACCATTTCTTCTACATCTGCTGCTTCTCCTTGTCTTCCTTCAATAACTGCATTTGCCATAACATCTGTTATTAATTTAACAGCTCTTATAGCATCATCATTTCCTGGTATTGGATAATCAACATCTTCTGGATTACAGTTTGTATCAACTAATCCTATAACTGGTATTCCTAATTTTTTAGCTTCTAATATAGCTATTCTTTCTTTTTTAGGGTCTACTATAAACATAACTCCTGGTAGTTCATTCATTTCTTTAATTCCACCAAGATTTTTTTCCAATTTTTCCATTTCAGCTTTTAAGCCGATAACTTCTTTTTTAGGTAGTACATCAAATGTACCATCATCTTGCATTCTTTCTAAATCTTTTAATCTAGCAACTCTGCTTTGAATAGTATTAAAGTTTGTAAGCATTCCACCTAACCATCTTTGGTCAATGTAATACATATTACATTTTAAAGCTGCTTCTTTAATACATTCTTGTGCTTGTTTTTTAGTTCCAACAAATAGAACTGTTTTTCCTTCTTCAGCTTGTTCTTTTAAAAATTTGTAAGCTTCATCTAATTTTTTTGAAGTCTTTTGTAAATCGATAATGTGAATACCATTTCTGGCTTGAAAGATATATTCAGCCATTTTTGGTTCCCATCTTCTAGTTTGATGCCCAAAATGAACACCTGCTTCTAGTAATTGTTTCATTGCAACTACTGCCATTTTAAATTCCTCCTTGTTTTTACTTCCGCAAATTTTAATTTATCATTTAGGGTCACTAACTTTTGGCTAGCACAAGCCTAAACTGAATTTGCGTGTTTTTTTAACTCGTTTATTATACCAGACTTTTCCTTGCTTTGCAATACTTTTAGTGCAAATTTTGCATCCAAAAAGTCAAGAAACTTTTTTTGAAAGTCTCTTGACTTTAATTACTTTATAATATCTTTAATAATTCAAAATTTAAATAATCAGCACTAACTAGCTTATATGTAACTTTATTGTATTCAAAGTCTTTTATATCTCCATATGCTTGCTCTCCATGTAAATGTCCATAATAACACGTTTTTATATTATAATTTTCAAATATTGCAGCATATGGATTTACTATTGTATCATCCTTTTTTATGTATGGTGGATAATGCATAAATACAATAATTTCTTTTCTATTTGAATAATTTTTTCTAATATTATCTAATTGTGCCTGAATTCTAAGCTTTTCTCTTCTTATTACCTTTAAATCTTCGTCTTTATTGCTATCTAATGGCCAGCCTCTTACTCCAATTATTAATCTATTTTGTTCTAAATAATAATTATTACTTATGAAATCAATATTTTTAAAATTATTCTCCATTAAAAATTTTCTCATTTTCGTTAATGTTGTCCACCAATAATCATGATTACCTTTTAATAGTAATTTTTTCCCTGGTAAACTATTCAAATATTCAAAATCTTTTTTTGTATTTTTAAGTTCCATTTCCCAAGAAAAGTCACCAGGAATGACAACTAAATCTTCTTTTGAGACTTGTCTTTTCCAGCTATCAGCAATTTTTTTCTCATGATTTTCCCAATTAGGTCCAAATATGTCCATTGGTTTATCTGTTCCAAAAGACAAATGCAAATCTGCAATTGTATAAATTGCCATTAGTTCCTCCCTTATTCTCCTAGTTTTAAATTTGGTATTGCATTAAGTGCTAAATCTGATTTTTTTCCATTTATGTAATTATAGTATCCAGCTGATGCTATCATTGCTGCATTGTCTGTACATAATTTAACTTCTGGATAGTACATTTCCAAATTATTATTTTGTGCAAGTATATCTAATCTATTTCTAATATAAGAGTTACAAGAAACTCCCCCCGCTAATACAATTTTCTTGATATTTGTTTGTTTTATAGCTTTTTTGATATTTATTTCCAACATATCTGTCGCAGCTTTTTCAAAACTTAAACATAAATCAGCTTTATTTATATTTGGATTTTTATGATTTAAATTTATTACAGCTGTTTTAATTCCGCTAAAAGAAAAATCCATGTTTTCCATATCTGTTACTGGCAAATCGATTATTTCTTTACCTTCTTTTGCAAGTTTGTCAACTTTAGGTCCACCTGGATATCCTAGTCCAACAACTCTTGCAACCTTGTCAAATGCCTCGCCAATAGCATCATCTCGTGTTTTTCCTAGTATTTCAAATTTGGTGTAATCATTTACTTTCACTAGATGTGTATGTCCACCAGAGATAATTAAACAAAGAAATGGTGGCTTTAATTCTTTATGAGTTATATAATTTGCTGCAATGTGACCTTCAATGTGGTTTACTCCTAATAAATCTTTTCCTGTTGCTAATGCTAATCCTTTAGCATAAGACACTCCAACTAGTAATGCTCCAACTAATCCTGGTCCATATGTTGGACATATTACATCTATATCATCAATTGAAACATTTGCTTCTTTTAATGCCTCTTTTGTTACTTGATTTATAACTTCTGTATGACATCTTGAAGCTATTTCTGGAACAACTCCTCCATATAATTCATGTATTTTAATTTGTGAGTTAATTATATTAGAAAGAACTTCTCTGCCATTTTTTACAACAGCAGCAGAAGTTTCATCGCAACTTGACTCAATTCCTAAAACATATATATCTTTTTCCATTTCTTTGTCCTTTTATATAAATATTGAAAATACCGCACCTACTAAATATTCCATTCCGTACATTATTACTTCTATTACTGGACCTGTAATATATCCTAACAATCCTGTAAGGCATAGTGCTAAAAATATAATAGAAATAATTGATAATTTATCTTGTATCCACATTTGAGCTCTATAAGGCAAAAATTGTAAAAATACTTTTGAACCATCTAATGGTGGAATTGGAATCAAATTGAAAACTCCAAGTCCAATATTTACAACTATTGCATAATAAATCAATGTTATGACTACACTTAAAACATTTATTCCTGAAACAGTTCTTATAATGCCAGAATTTGGAATAAATATCATAATTAAATAAAATATTACTAACAATAAGATTGCTAATATAAAATTCATAATTGGTCCAGCTATTGCAACTAAGGTTTCACCTTTTGCTTTTGATACTTTTGAAAAATTATTTGGATTAATTTGTACTGGTTTGCCCCAACCTATATGTGCAAATATTAATAAAAATATTCCTGCTGGATCTAGGTGTTTTAGTGGGTCTAATGTAAGTCTTCCTTGATTTTTTGGTGTTGGATCTCCTAATTTAACTGCTACAAAAGCATGTGCAAATTCATGAAATGACATTGCTAAAATTACTCCTGGCAATGTTAGTAGCATTCCAATAACATTATTAGCACCAAGGTTTATTAACATGGCAGCTATTAATATTCCCATAATTATATACATAGTTTTTTTATCAAAATTGTATCCAAAAAGCATATTGATTCCTTTCTAATTTTATTAATTTATAATCTTAACTTTTGCTATTAGATAAAATTCATGAAATCTATTTAATAGTAGTTTCTTATTTTTCTTCAAATGATGCTATTACACACCTTCCATCGTTATTATCAATTTCAAATTCCGCTTCTAATGATTCTTTTAAATCTTCTTCATCATCAATTATATAATCATATTTTGCAATATAAGTCTTCTTATCATCTTCATCTTTTAATTCAACTTTATTTACTTCAAATTCCATTCCTGTAGCTCCAACATCAGCCACATAAAGCATACCATCTTCTTCTTTAAAATATTTTTCTCCAAATTCTTTTTCAAATAATTCTTCTGTTACATATTTAAGCATTTTATTTTTAAATGCATCATATTTTATTTTTGTTATAATATAATTGTCATTTGTTATTTTAGCATTAATGTATTCACCATCTTCGCATAAATCTAATTCCTCAACAACGTTCATTGGGGCACCCTGTAATTTTCCAGCCAATTCTAAATAATTTTCTAAAGCCTCTTCAACTTCTTTGTTTGAAAAAGATAATTCTTCTGATTCACTTGTAGTATTACTTTTAGTATTATCTTTTTCTGTTTCAGTGTTATTTTCGCTTGTTTTATTACTGATGTTTTTTATTTGCTCTTCTAAGTCATTTTTTTCATTATAAAATTTATATGACAAAAAGCCTGTTATTCCTAATCCCATTATTAATACGGTTATTAGTACTGTTAAAAAAATTGTTTTTTTCATTTGTTCTTTTCTCCTTATTTATTTAAATTTTAATTTTTATGCTAGATTTGCATTAATTGTAATTGTTACAAAAGCTATAATTGTTAGTATAATTATTGTTGGTACAATATGAATTATTTTTTTATCACTTTTTAAAATAAATGGTGCTGATATTGTTATTATTGTAAATATAATTCCTGTAATCATTGACACATTTGCAACTTTATAGCCATTGTTATATGTTTCTTGAAGTATAGGATATCCTTCCTCACTTACAACTGGTGCAGCATTAAATATTATATTTGATGCAATTATTACTATAATTACATAAAAAATTGGTAAAAATATATTTAAAGCTGTTAATATTCCATCATATTTATCTGTTTTATAACTCATAGTTTTTTGTTCCTTATAAATTAAATATCGATTTTATTTTAACTCATAATTTGAGTCTCCATAAATTAAATTCATTAAATATGGTTGAAGTTCTTCATCACTTTGTTCTAATTTGCTTTTTAATTCTTCTATTTCCTCTGAATTTAATTCTTTTATTTTTTTAAAATCAGGTTTATGATTTGGTTCTTCTATCTCCACATCTTCATACACTTCTCCATTTTCATGTATTTGAAGAGTAATACTTCCTTTGCTAAAGTAAAATTTTTTTTCCATGATTATCTCATCTTTTTCTGTTGTATTTGTTGTATTTACTGTATTTTCTTTGTTTGCCTGATCTGATTTATTGTTTTTAGATTTAACTACATATACTGATATAACAGTAACAACTATAATAATAATTAAAATACATATTTTTATTATCTTATTCATTTTCTTCTCCTATATATTTTTCTTTTGAAAACCTTATTATAATTTTAAAGCGTTATTTTATGTTGTTTTTTAATGTTCTAAAAATAATTTACTTGTATACTCTTATTTTACTTTCAAACAATGCTAATTTAATGCTACGCCATTAAATTTATTAAACTTCTTTAACATTTATTAGATAGTTTAAGTTCTGTATTATCTAATTTATTATTTTTATTAAATAGCAAATTTTCAAAAAACATTATTA
>CANQAH010000033.1 GCA_947588885.1 uncultured Clostridia bacterium | reverse complement strand
GCCAAAGCCCAAGTCAAGATCCAAAACCAAGTCAAAGCCAAGACCCAAATCCAAGTCCAAGTCAAAGTCAAGATCCAAAACCAACGCCAACGCCGACTCCAACACCTAGTCAACAGACGGGTGAGCCAAAGAATTCTGATTTTACTAATTCAACTTTACATAATGAAAAAATGGAGGCTCATTATTATACAGAACCAAGTCAAAATGATTATTTTATAATAGAAGTATTAATAGATAATGTTAACAAAGAACATATTAATGATAAATTAGAATACTATTATTATTTATCTTCAAGTTCATCAGAATCCAACATAACTAATTGGGTAAAAGTTAGTGAAGTACAAAGTGTAAATGAAAATAAAATATCTTTTAAAATTAACACAAGAGATATTTCAAATTTTGATGAAGTATCTAAATCAGATAATTTGTATTTATATATAAAAGAAATTGCAACATTGGGAAGTAAGCAAAAGGAATTTGTTTCAAAGCCTTATAAAATTGGAATGCCAGAGAAAGAAGAAACATATATTAATGATATAAAAAAGGCTGACAACAATAACAATAATGGACCAAATGAAGACAAAACAGTGTCACCAGAAAAGTTACCATATACAGGAAAGCGAATTATAATAGCAATTTTGATAATTAGTCTTGTCTTCATAGGAAGTGTTGCTTATATAAGATATAAAAAAATTGATAAGTAATAATTAAAAGAAGTAATTATGAGATATGAAATTTATCTTGTAACTACTTCTTTTTTCTGGTATAATCATAACATTAGTGAGATAAAAATTATGAATTTTTTTGTGAATAAAAATCAAATTAATGATAATAAAATCTTTATAAATAATTCTGATGTCAATCATATAAAAAATGTTTTGAGAAAGAAAAAAGGGGACAATCTTTCTATAGTTTGTGATGGATTACTATATACTACTGAAATTACAGAATTAACATCAGAATATATTGAATGTAGGATTATTAGAAAATCAGATGAACAGTTATCAAATATTAATTTAACAATATTTCAGGGATTAGCAAAAGCTGATAAAATAGAATATGTAATACAAAAATGCACAGAAATTGGAGTTAATGAAATAATTCCAGTTGAAATGAAAAGATGTGTAGTTAAATTAGATGAAAAAGATAAAATTAAGAAAATAGAGAGATGGCAAAAAATTGCTGAAGTAGCTTCAAAACAATCTTTAAGAAATGATATATTAAAAGTTGAAAAAATACTGAATTTTGATGAAATGTGTAATATTCTAAAACAATATGATTATGTAATAATGGCATATGAGAAAGAAGAAAATATAAAGCTTAAAGATATTTTAAAAAATATTGATTCAGATAATTTAAAAATTGCAGTAATAGTTGGACCAGAAGGTGGAATCGATGATGAAGAGGCAAGAAGGTTAGTTAAAAATGAAGCAACATCTGTAAGTTTAGGAAAAAGAATTTTAAGGACTGAAACAGCACCAATTGTAATTGCTTCAATAATAATGTATGAACTAGAAAAATAAATTTATGTTGCAGAAAAAATATATATTGTCTGCTTTTATTCTAAATATACAGCAGTGTAATACTTTAATAGAAAATATTATTTTTGCTTAGTATACCTAGAAAGGGTGAATTATAAATGAAGGAAATGGAAGAAAAAGATATTTCGCGTGAATTAGCAACAAAAATTGAAATACCAAAAGAAATAAGAGAAGCAATATATACAAAATTGTTTAAAAATTTGATTATAGCTATTAGTATTTTTATATATTTTATTTTTTTAAACTTAGGATATATGAGATTAACTTCATCTGTTTTTGAATCAGATTTGCATGTTTTTGCAGGAATTTTAATTGTTTCTACAGTAATACTTTTTGAAATAGCATATCGAAAGAATAGTGATGAACTTGCTTTACATGGAATTGAATTATTTATCTTGAGTGTAATAACACTGTTTCTACCATATGCATATTTTCATAAAGATTTTATAACAATGACTTTGTATTCATTTTCAGCTATGTATATTGCAATTTATTATGTTATAAAATGCATGATAATTTATACTAAAGAAGTAAAAAAATATAAAAATGGTTTAAGCGATATAAAAGAAATACTTGAAGGCGATGAAGATGAATCTTATTTAGATGAAAAAAGTAAAAGAAAATTTTCTTCTAAAGAAGTGAAAAAAGAAAAAGGAGAATAAAAATGATAAAAAGCATGACTGGATTTGGCAGAGGCAAATATGAAAACGAAGGAAGAGAATATACAGTAGAAATAAAATCAGTAAATCATAAATATAGTGATATTTCTATAAAAATGCCAAGACGAATTTCTTTTTTAGAAGAGAATGTTAGAAAAGAAATTGCTAAAAACGTTTCTAGAGGAAAAATAGATGTATTTGTTTCTATGCAGGATTTTAGTGATAAAGGGAAAGAAGTAAAAATAAATAAAGAAATTGCTAAAATATATATTTCACAACTTAATGAATTAGCAGAAGAAACAGGAATACAAAATAATATAAATATTATGAGTATTGCCGAATTACCAGAGGTTTTAAACATTTCAAATGAAGAAAATGAAGAACTATATTGGCATGAATTATCAGTTGCTTTAAAAAATGCAATAGATAATTTTATAGTTATGAGAGAAACAGAAGGAAAGAAAATATCAGAAGATTTACTATCTAGAATTGATAGTGTGAAAGAAAAAGTTTCTATTATTTCGGGCTGTTCTGCTGGACTTGTTGAGGAATATATAGTAAAATTAAATGCAAGAATAAAAGAACTAATGAATACAGATATTATAGATGAAAATAGACTAGCACAAGAAATTGTTATTTTTTCAGACAAATCATCTATACAAGAAGAATTAACTAGACTAAATAGCCATATATCTCAATTTTCAAACTTAATTGCTTCTAATAATGATGCACCATTAGGTAAAAAATGTGATTTTATTATTCAAGAAATGAATAGAGAAGTTAATACTATTGGTTCAAAAGCAAATAGTATGGAAATTTCAAAAGGAGTAATTGAATTAAAAACAGAGATTGAAGATATAAGGGAACAAATTCAGAATATAGAGTAAAGGAGAAAAAATATGCAACTTATTAATATTGGTTTTGGAAATATTGTTTCAGCAAATAGAATAATATCTATTGTAAGTCCTGATTCAGCACCTATAAAAAGATTAGTACAAGAAGCAAAAGATGCTAAAACAGCAATTGATGCTACTTACGGAAGAAGAACAAGAGCTGTTCTTATTATGGATTCTGGACATGTTATATTGTCTGCAGTTCAACCTGAAACAGTTGCTAGTAGATTAGACAAAGATGATAAAAGTGAAGAAGAGGAGTAAAGGAGGCGATTTATTATGATGGTTCAACCAACTGTTAATGACTTATTAAAAAAAGTTGATGATAGATATCAATTAGTTATAATGACATCTAAAAGAGCAAGACAATTAGCTGAAGGTGCAAAGCCTTTAACTAATAAAAAAGAAGACAGTTTTGTTACACTTGCTGCTCAAGAAATTGCAGAAGGAAAAATTGAGATTCGTAAAGAAACAGAAGAAGGGAAATAATTTATGTTAGTCATTTTGTCAGGAGTTGCAGGAGCTGGAAAAGACACAATAAAAAAAGAATTAATAAAACGAACAAATTATATTACTTCATTACCTTCATTTACATCAAGACCAAAGAGAGAAGGAGACATAGAAGGAGAGACATATTGTTTTGTTAGCAAGGAGGAATTTGAAAAAAGACTTGCTAATGGTGAGTTTTATGAATATGATGTTCATCACAATAATTACTATGGAACTTCAAAAAAATTTTTAAATGATAAAATTGCAAGTGGAAAAGTTATTGTGAAAGATATTGATGTTAATGGAACAGAACATTTAAAAGAACTTCTAAAAAATGATACAAAAGTTGTTACAATTTTTTTAAGAGTTCCAAAAGAAGAATTAAAAAAGAGATTAGAGGCAAGAATCGATAAACCTGGACCAGATGAAATCAAATTAAGATTAAATAGATTTGATTATGAAGAATCTAGAATAGGTCAATATGACTATGTTATAAAAAATAATGATTTAGAAAAATCTGTACAAATAATTTTAACAATTATTGAAAATGAATTACGTACACAAAAAACGGAATTTTAAATCAAAAAATTTGAATTTTGAAATTAAATCCTTTGGTTAGAAAATTTTAACATAAAGGATTTATTTTTATGTCTAAATATATTTTTACATTTTATAAAATCTTGTTATATGGTTGAAATTTTGATATACTCTACACTGATTGGAGATACTTTATGATTGCACAAATAATGATTAATACAAATGCTAAAGAATTGAATAAAGTATTTGATTATATTGTTCCTAAGGAAATGGAAAAATTAATTTCAATAGGAGCAAGAGTTTTTGTGCCTTTTGGAAGAGGGAAAAATTTTTCAGAAGGATATGTGTTAGATTTAAAAGAAAATTCAGAATTTGCAAATAAAGAAATTGCTAAAATAGAAGATAATATTTTGACAGATGAAAATATTGAACTTGCAAAACTTATGGCTGAAAAATATTTTTGTAATGTTTCTGATTGCATTAGACTAATGTTGCCACCTGGAAATACATCAAAAGATTTAACTAAAAGAATTAGAGAAAAGACAGCTAAATTTGTATATTTAGCGTTAGAACCAGAAGTAATATTAAGTGATATAGAAAATAATAAAATAAAAAGTCAAAAACACATTAAATTATTAAAGTTTTTAATTGAAAATAATGGAATTGAAATCAGTGACTTAGAAGCAATTACTGATGTTTCAAGAACAATTATGAAAACATTAGAGAAAAATGGGTATATTAATTTTAAAGAAGAAAAGGTTGAAAGAAATCCTTTAATTCATAAAGATATAAAACGTGATGAAAAGTTAAATTTAAATGATGAACAATTAGATGCATATAATCGAATAGATTTTTTTATAGAAAATAATGAATTTGCAGAATTTTTATTACATGGTATAACAGGATCTGGAAAAACTGAAATTTATTTACAGCTTATTGAAAAGGTTTTAAAACTTGGTAAAAGAGCGATGGTTCTTGTACCTGAAATTTCATTGACTCCACAAATAATAGATAGATTTTTAGCAAGATTTGGAGATTGCATAGCTGTTTTGCATAGCAAATTATCTGATGGTGAAAGATTTGACGAATGGAATAAAATTAAAGAAGACAGGGCTAAAATTGTTATTGGTGCACGTTCAGCAATTTTTGCACCTGTTAAGAATTTAGGAATTTTAATAATCGATGAAGCACATGATGCATCATATAAATCTGATATGACTCCACGATACCATGCAAAAGAGCTTGCAAGATATATTGCTAAGAAAAATAATTTTCCTTTAGTTTTAGGAAGTGCAACACCTGATGTTGTTGATTATTACAAAGCTGAAAATTTTGACAAAGAATTAATTGAATTAAATAAAAGGGCAAATGATGCTAAGTTGCCTGATGTAAAAATTATTGATATGAGAAAGCAGCTTGCAATTGGAAATAGATCAATGTTTAGTCTAGAACTTCAAGAAGAGATCCAAAAAAATTTAAATCAGCATAAGCAAACAATATTATTTATAAATAGAAGAGGTTATTCTACTTTTGTAATGTGTAGAGATTGTGGACATACTATGAAATGTAATAGCTGCAATATTGCTCTTACTTATCATAGTTATGAAAACAGGCTAAAATGCCATTATTGCGGACATGAAGAATTAATACCTAAAAAATGTCCAGAATGTGGAAGCAAAAATATAAAATATTTTGGTGCTGGAACACAAAAAGTTGAATCTGAAATTCAAAAATTATTTCCCAATGCTACTACAATAAGAATGGATATAGATACTGTAACTAAAAAGAATTCACATGAACAAATATTAAATAAATTCAAAAATGAAGATATAGATATTTTAATTGGAACTCAGATGGTTGCCAAAGGACATCATTTCCCTAATGTAACGTTAGTAGGAATTGTTGCAGCAGACGGAAGCCTGAATATAGGTGATTATAGAGCAGAGGAGAGAACTTTTCAAACGCTTACTCAAGTCAGCGGAAGAGCTGGCAGGGAAAAGGAAAAAGGCAGAGTTATAATTCAGACATATAATCCAGATAATTATTCAATTGTCTGTAGTCAAAAACAAGATTATAAAAAGTTTTATGAAGGTGAAATACAACTGAGAAAAAGCTTGAATTATCCGCCTTTTTGCGATATAATACTCATCAGAATTCATTCTGAAAATGAAGAAAAAGTTAAAAAAATATCTCAGAAAATATATGATGAATTAATAAAAGAAAATAATAAAAATATACTAATTTATAAACCTGTTCCATCTCCAATAGATAAAATTCAAAATGTTTATAGATGGCGAATAGTAGTTAAATGTAAACTTAACAGAAATTCATTAAATACTATAAGTAAAGTAGTAAAAAAATTTTATGAAAGTAGAAATAAAGATGTATCAATTGTAGTTGATTGCAATCCAAATAACATGTTGTAAAATATATTTTTTAATTATTAGAAAGGACAATAAAAATGGCAATTCGTGAACTAAGATATGAAGGCGATGAAATATTAAAAAAGAAATCTAGAGAAATTGAACTAATTGATGACAGAATTAAACAACTTGCTGAAGATATGATGGATACTATGCATAAATATGATGGACTTGGTTTGGCTGGTGTTCAAGTTGGGGTTTTAAAAAGAATAATTGTAATTGATTTGTATGATGATGTTTCAAAATTTGTTTTAATAAATCCTGTTATTGTTGAAAAATCTAAAGAAATAGTTGAAATACAAGAAGGTTGTTTAAGTTTTCCAAACCAATTTGGGAAAGTTAAAAGACATGCTTGGGTAAAAGTAAAAGCTCTTGATTTAGAAGGAAAGAAAGTTACTCTAGAGGCAAAAGATCTACTTGCACAAGCACTTCAACATGAAATTGATCATTTAGAAGGAGAAACTTTTAAAGCTAAAATAATTCCTGGAACGTTTGAAATAATTAGACCTGAAGATAATCAGGAATAATTTTAATAGAGAGGAAATAATAAACTATATGAACATTGTTTTTATGGGGACTCCGGATTTTGCTAGAGAATCTTTGAAAGCTTTAGTAGAAAATGGACATAATATAAAATTAGTTATAACAAATCCTGATAGACCTAAAGGAAGAGGAATGAAAATGATTCCTTCAGAAGTAAAAGCTTATGCAATAGAAAAAGGATTAGCTGTTGAGCAGCCGACTAAAATTAGAAAAAATGAAGAAATTATAGAAAAAATAAAAGATTTAAATCCTGATTTAATTTGTGTTGTAGCATATGGAAAAATTATTCCTAAAGAGATTCTTGAAATTCCTAAATATGGTTGTGTTAATGTTCATGGATCTTTATTACCAAAATATAGAGGTGCTGCACCAATTCAATGGGCTGTTTTAAATGGTGATAGAGAAACTGGAATTACGACTATGTTTATGGACGAAGGAATGGATACAGGGGATATTTTATTGCAAGAAAAAGTTAAAATAGGTGATGATGAGACTACTGGAGAATTATGGGATAAATTAGCTACTATTGGAGCAGAGCTTTTGATACAAACTTTGAAAAAAATCGAAGATGGAACGATTCAAAGAAAGCCTCAACCAGATGATTTCACACTTGCTCCAATGCTTGAAAAGGAAATTGCAAAAATTGATTGGAACGACAAAAGTGCTATTGAAATAAAAAATCTTGTTAGAGGATTAAATCCAATCATGGGTGCATATTCATACATCAATGAAAAAAAGATAAAGTTTTGGAAAGTTGATGTGATTGACTTAGAATCAAATGCTAAACCTGGTGAAGTTGTTTTAGCTAATGATAAACGAGGTTTATATATTAAGGCAAAAGATGGTGTTATTTCTATTATTGAAATACAGGGCGAAAATGCTAAAAGAATGAATATTTTTGAATACTTGAGAGGAAATAATATAGAGGAAGGACAGTTATTCAATTAGGGTTGTAAAATTTGCTTCTAATTGATATACTATAAAAAATATCTAAAAGAGGGGTTTTAGTATGGAAAAAAAGGAAAAGATAGAGGAAAAAGAGGAAGCTGTAGAAGAAGTTAACATTGCTACAGGCGAAACAGAGGGATTACGTATTGCTAATGATGTTATTGCTGCAATAGCTAATAAGGCTACTACAGAAGTTCCTGGAGTTTATAGTATGTCTGGAGGTATTTCAGATGTATTTGGAAAGAAAATGTCTAAAGGTATTAGAGTTGATACAAGTGATGATAGTAAAACAAAGATAGATGTAAATATTATAGTGGAATATGGTGTTAGAATTCCAGACATAGCTTTTGAAATTCAAAATAGGGTTAAAAAAGCTGTTGAATCAATGACAGGACTTAATGTTGAAGAAATTAATGTTCATGTTCAAGGAGTAAATTTACCAGACGACAAAACTGAATAATTATAATATATATTATTAAAATAATTTTAATCTAAAATGCTTTTGAAAAGTGTGATTGGAGTATTCGTACATTTTCTTTAGAAAATTGATTGAGGGTGTGCGATTGTAGCGGAGACTCGATTGATTTTATTTAGAAAATGGAGAATACGTAGAAAAAAACTTTGATATAAATTATTTTAATTTAATTATACTCATTGTATTATTAAAATAATTTTAATCTAAAATGTTTTTGAAAAGTGTGATTGGAGTATTCGTGCATTTTCTTTAGAAAATTGATTGAGGGTGCGCGATCGTAGCGGAGAGGCTCAATCGATTTTATTTAGAAAATGGAGAATACGAAATGAACCCTTTGATAAAACATTTTGATTAAATTATTTTAAATAATAAATATAAAAAAATTAAATAAAGTTACTAAAATGTAGATGTAAAAATAAATTTAATTAGTTTACAAATGAATGTTGTAAACAGAAGAGGGAAAAATGAAATTAATTGAAAAATTTAGTTTAATAGTTTTTTCTATTATAGTAACATGTATTTCAGTATTTACAGTATTAATTGGCACTGAAGTAATTGCTGCGGAAGACATTGCTGAATTTTTATCAGAAAATATTATAGCTACAATATGTGTTGCAATAATATTTGTGTTATGGTCAATAGCTAATATATTTTTCAGAAGCAATGGGAAGGATAATGCTAATGGTGTGTTATTAGAAAATGAAAATGGTTCTTTAATGATAACAAAAGATTCAATATCTAATTTAGCAGATTCTGTAATAAAGAAAAATCCTGATATTAAAGAAGGAAATGTTAAAATAGAATTTGATTTTAATAAAGATGTAATTGTTAATATTAATGCTACGGTTAAAGATACAACTATTATCAAAGAAATATCAACTAAAATTCAAGAAGATATAAAATTGCTTATTAAGAAGGCAACTGATTTAGATGTTAGAGAAGTAAATATTAAAATAAAAAATGTTGATCAAGAAAAGAATTAATATACTTCTTAAAAAGGAGATGTTTATATGGAAAAATTTTTACAGTTTTTAAGTGATTATAGATATCCGATAATTGGTTTTATTGTGGCACTTTTATTTATAGTTACAGGTTTATATAATCTAATAATTCCAATTGCTTTGCTTGTTGGTGGAGTTTACTTTGGATTTTATTTTCAAAAAAATAAAGAACAACTTAAGGAAAAATTAAAAGAATTTGTGGATAAATTATAATATTAAGCTAGAAAGGAATAATGTATGAATAGGTCAGCTGTTAGAGAAAATGCTTTTAAAATGATTTATGGGATGGAAGTTCAGAAAGAATATAATAGAGAACAGTTAGAATTATTTATCAGTGAAAATGAGATTGAAGATAAATCTGCTATTTCATATTTAAATGACATTTATAATGGTTTAGAAAATTCTGAAAAAATTACGGAAATGATTTCTAAAAATTTAAAAAAGGATTGGACTATAGATAGGATTTCTAAAGTTAATTTAGCCATTCTAAAAATTGCCATTTATGAAATAAAATATATGAAATTACCATTTAAAGTTGCAATAAATGAGGCAGTTGAACTTGCCAAAAAATATGGTGATGATACATCGCCTACTTTTGTAAATGGTGTTTTGGCTAGTATTGTAAAAGAATAAAATGAAAGGCTTCAAATGGTGGATAAATAATGAAAATTGAGCCAATATCAGTTTCAGAATTAAATAAATATATGAAAGAAAAAGTAGCCGAGGATGAATATTTAAAAAGTGTTTTTGTTAAAGGTGAAATATCGAATTTTAAACATCACTACACAGGTCATATGTATTTCACTCTTAAAGATGAAAACTCTTTGATAAAATGTATAATGTTTAAATCATCAACAGCTACTTTAAATTTTATGCCTAAAGATGGTATGAAAGTAAATGTACTTGGCAGTGTAGCGGTATTTGAAAGAGATGGAGTTTATCAAATTTATTGTAAGGCAATGCAAGAAGATGGTGTCGGCGATTTATATACTAAATTCAAAGAATTAAAAAATAAACTTGAAGAAGAAGGATTATTTGATAAACAACATAAAAAGAAAATACCAATGATGCCTAAAATAATTGGTGTTTTAACTTCAAATACAGGTGCAGTAATAAGAGATATAATTAATGTATCTACACGAAGAAATCCTAATTGTTACATACGATTATTTCCAGTACCAGTACAAGGTCCGGGAGCAGCTGAAAAAATAGTTGATGCAATACGAATCATGAATGAGAAAAAATTAGCTGATGTACTGATACTAGCAAGAGGTGGCGGTTCACTTGAAGATTTATGGCCTTTTAATGAAGAAATTGTTGCAAGGGCAATTTACGATTCAGAATTACCAATAATTTCTGCAGTTGGACATGAGACTGATTTTACAATTGCGGATTTTGTAGCTGACTTAAGAGCGCCTACTCCTTCTGCAGCAGCAGAACTTGCTGTCACAGATATTGAAGATTTAGAAGATAGATTATATTTATATAGAAATAGATTGAAAACATTATTAAAAAAGAAAATTGAAATAATTAGATTAAGATATGAGAAATGTATGGCATCTAGAGTGTTTTCAGAACCAGATTATAGGATTAAAGAAAATTATTTGAAAATTGATCGATTACTAAAAAATATGGAAATTGTAATTAATTCTAAAATGAAAGATTACAAAATGAAAACTGTAGAAATAATTACAAGATTAGATATGATAAGTCCATTGAAGACATTGGCACGTGGATATGGAATTTTAGAGAAAGATGATAAAATTGTTAAATCAGTTAAACATGTAAGTAAAAATGATGAAGTAAAATTTAGATTAACAGATGGTGAAGTTAATGCAAAGGTTATGTAAAGAGAGGTATGTATGAAAGAAAAAGGTTTTGAAGAAATGTTAGAAGAATTAGAAGAAATTGTTCAAACATTAGAAAAGGAAGATTTAAATTTAGATGAATCAATAGCAAAATTTGAGCAAGGAATGAAAATTGCCAAAGATTGTAATAAAAAAATAGATGAGGCAGAAAAAAGAATAACAGTTTTATTAAATGAAGATGGAGAAATGAAAGAGGAAAATTTTACAGTTGAAGAGTAACAAAAGATAAGGGGAAGAAGGTACTAATAAAATATGAATGAAATGATTGCAAATAGATTTTTAATTGTTCCTTTGATAGTATGGGCTTCAGTTCAAACTTTTAAAGTTATTGTAGAATTAATTGTAAATAAAAAATTTAATTTTAAAAGATTAATGGGGGCTGGAGGGATGCCAAGTTCTCATTCTGCTGTTGTCACATGCTTAGCAGCAATGATTGGACGAGAATATGGTTTTGGAAGTGGAATTTTTGCTATAGCATGTATTTTTTCAATAGTTGTAATGTACGATGCAGCAGGAGTTAGGAGAGCAGCTGGAAAACAAGCACGTTTATTAAACAAAATAATAGAAACTCCAGGAATGGAACCATCTATGGTTTCAGAAAAATTGGTTGAAGTATTAGGACATACGCCATTTCAAGTTTTTGTTGGTGCAATTATTGGAATTACAGTAGGATTAATTTTTTAGTTGATATAAAATAATTTATAAGAGGTGTAGTAGATGAAAGATATTGAAATTGCTAGAAGTATTATTCCAAAAAAAATTGATGAGATTGTTGAGAACTTAAATATTCCAGAGGAATTTATTGAAAAATACGGTAAATATAAAGCTAAAATTACAAATAAATATATGAATGAAATTAAGAATAAAGAAGATGGAAAGCTTATATTGGTTACTTCAATAAATCCTACACCATTAGGTGAAGGGAAAACTACAATAGCAATTGGTTTAGCTGATGCTTTAAATAGATTGAAAGAAAAATCTATACTTGCTTTGAGAGAACCTTCTCTTGGACCGGTTTTTGGAATAAAAGGAGGAGCAACAGGAGGTGGATATGCTCAAGTAATACCAATGGAAGATATAAATCTTCATTTTACAGGCGATATTCATGCTATTACATCAGCAAATAATTTACTAGCAGCTATGATAGATAATCATTTATATTTTGGAAATAAATTAGGTTTGAAAAAAATTACATGGAAAAGATGTTTAGATTTAAATGATAGAGCTTTAAGAAAAGTTCAAATTGGTTTATCAAATGAAAAAAGAGCAGTACCAAGAGAAGATGGATTTGACATTAGTGTTGCTTCAGAAATCATGGCAATTTTTTGTTTAGCAACAGATTTGGAAGATTTAAAAAGAAGATTAGGAAATATTATTATTGGATATAATGAAGAAGATAAACCTGTTTTTGCTAAAGATTTAAAGGCAGAAGGAGCAATGACGGTATTGTTAAAAGATGCATTTAATCCTAATATAGTACAAACTTTAGAAGGAACGCCTGCAATAATACATGGAGGACCTTTTGCAAATATTGCACATGGATGTAACAGTATAGTTGCAACTAAAATGGCATTAAAATTAGGGAAATACGTTGTTACAGAAGCTGGATTTGGTGCAGATTTAGGAGCTGAAAAATTTTTAGATATTAAATGTAGAGGTGAAGGAATAAAACCAGATGCTGTTGTCTGTGTTGCTACAATTAAAGCTTTAAAATATCATGGAGGACAATCAATTGATGATATTCAAAATGAAAATTTAGAATGTTTAGAAAATGGTATAGAAAACTTATTAGTTCATATTGACAATTTAAAAAATAAATATAAATTGCCAGTAGTAGTTGGAATTAATAAATATTTACAAGACACAGAAAATGAAATTAATTTATTGAGGGAAAAAGTACAAGAACATGGTGCAGATATTAGTTTGGTAGAAGCATGGGAAAAAGGTGGAGAAGGAGCTATTGATTTAGCTCAAAAAGTTATAGAAATTTCAAATCAAAAAAGCAATTTGGAATTTGCTTATTCTTTAAATGAAGGAATTAAAGAAAAAATTAGAAATGTTGCTCAAAAAATTTATGGTGCACAAGATGTTGAATTTTCAGAAGAAGCAAGTCAAGAAATTGAGAAAATAGAAAAACTTGGTTATGGAAGTTATCCAGTATGTATAGCTAAAACTCAGTATTCATTGTCAGATGATCCTAAAAATTTACAATGCAAAGAAACATTTAATATTCATGTTAGAGAAATTATTTTGAAAAATGGTGCTGAACTTATTGTTGCAATAGCTGGAAATATATTTACAATGCCAGGATTACCTGAAGTTCCATCAGCTGAAAAAATAGATTTAGATGATTATGAAAACATTGTAGGATTATTTTAATTAAAATATAAGTATAAAATATTTTCTTTTTCAGATACTAGAAATATATGTATTAGGAGGAATTATGAAGAAGAAAATATTTTTTTTATTTATACTTATATTGATAATTGTAAGTACTACATTTGCAGTACTTGCAACATCTCGTAGAGGATCAAGCGGAAGTGAAGTTAGGAAAATACAAGAAAAACTTAAAAGATGGGGCTATTATTCTGGAAATGTTGATGGAATATATGGAAGCAGAACAGAAGCTGCTGTTAAAAAATTTCAAAGGGCAAATGGGTTAACTGCAGATGGAATCGCAGGAAGTAAAACTTTAGCTGCAATGGGAATACAATCAAGTAATTCTTCATCAAGTTCAGGAGGAAGCAATGATTTGAATTTGTTGAGTAAAGTTGTGTATTCGGAGGCAAGAGGTGAACCATATACAGGGCAAGTCGCAGTTGCTGCTATAGTTTTAAATAGAGTTTCTAGTTCATCTTTCCCTAATTCTGTTTCAGGAGTTGTTTATCAGGCAGGAGCCTTTGATGCTGTTTCAGATGGGCAAATTAATTTAGTACCAGATTCTACAGCAAGAAAAGCTGCTCAAGATGCAATTAATGGATGGGATCCAACGTATGGTTGCATATATTATTTTAATCCGGCAACTGCTACAAGCAAATGGATTTGGTCTAGACCACAAGTTGTAACAATTGGAAAACATATATTTTGTAAATAGAACAAAAATATAATCTGTAAAAAAATTATTCTGAAAAGTCAGCGTATTTGTTCCAAGCATACAAATTTGGCGAAGCTTTTATATAATATGAGAGATCTATTATATAAAAGCTTTTGCTTTAAATTTAATACATAAAATAAAATACAAATAATTCTAGAAATTTTTTTCATTTTATTTTTCACTCTACTTGATTTGATTGATTTCGACAATAAAAAAGATATATTCTAGGGAAGATTTAAGATTTTTTATTATCTAAATATTTTGTTTCAAATTGCACACAATAATGAGGAATTTGCAGCAGATTTATATAGTATGACACATAAAAATAACCGTTATTGTTTCATAGGTAATTCACCTGAAATTTCATAATATAAATTACAATTAAAAGGAAGTGATCAATAATAAGAAAACAAATAAAGATTATGCCAACAAATGATTATGTTTTTAAAAGAATATTTGGATATGTTGGAAATGAAGAAATAACAAAAGATTTGCTAATAGCAATATTAGGTAAAAATATAAAAACTATTGTAACAGATAATAATGTTATTTTAGAAAAAAATGTATATGATGATAAATTTGGAGTGTTAGACATAAAAGCAATAATAGATGACGATATACCATGTAATATTGAAATGCAAGTATTGGAAGATAAAAATATTGAGAAAAGACTGCTATATTATTGGAGTAAAATGTATATTTCAACAATTAAATCTGGTGAAAACTTTGATAAATTAAAAAAGACGATTTCAATATTAATAGCTGATTTTGAATTAAAAAATTTGAACAATATTATTAATTATCATACTAAATGGGAAATTAGAGAATGTGAATATTGTAAGAAAATATTGACAGATATACTAGAAATACATATAATTGAATTACCAAAAATTGTATATGAAATTGAAAATGAATATAAAAGTGAATGTAATAAAAAACTTGTGGAGTGGTTACAATTTTTAGTAAATCCTAATAATGTGGAGGAAAATAATATGAAAAATGAAAAAATAAAGGAAGCAAAAAAAGAATATGAT
>CANQAH010000032.1 GCA_947588885.1 uncultured Clostridia bacterium | reverse complement strand
AGAACTTTAAAATATGTTGATTTATATTTAGTTCATAATAATTTAGATAATATAATTGATTATAAATTGCCAGATGGTTATAAATTTGTATATTTTAATAATGGAGATGAAAAAAGTTGGATTGAAATAGAAATGTCTGCAGGAGAATTTTTGTCTTTTGAGGAAGGAATGGAAGCATTTAATTTTTATTATGGAAATCATTATGAAGAATTAAAAAAATTATGTATTTTTATTGAAAATGAAAATGGAGATAAAATTGCTACTTCAACTGCTTTTTATTTAGATAAGCCAGAAAATGATATTACAGGTAATGTTCATTGGGTATCAGTAAAAAAAGAATATCAAGGTAAACATTTGTCTAAGCCTTTAATATCAGAAACATTAAAACAAATGAGAAAATTAGGTCATAAAAAAACGTTATTACATACTCAAACACATACTTGGTTAGCAGTAAAGGTATATATGGATATGGGATTTGAACCATATAAAATGGAAGAAAGTTATTTAGGGTGGCAGATAATGAAAAAGCTGACTAATCACGAAAAATTGAAAAATGTGGCTGAGATAGAACAAAAAGATATGTATAATCCTTTATATATTCAAGCATACGATTTTTTAAAACAGCATTTTCAAGAACCATTTTTATATAAAGTATGGGAAGAAAAAGGTGCTATAATAGGTGTAAATGATGGTAAATTTGTTTATACATATAATTATAAATATTATAATAATAAGTTAGAGATAATAGGAGAAGAAAAATATGAGCCAGATAATTGTTGATGGAACAGTAGAATAAAAGTAAATATATACAAAATGTGAAACAAAAGACCATACAAAATCATAAAAAAGTTTCACATTTTTTGATTTTATGATATAATATAAATGTGAAACAAAAATAATAATAAAATTTTTCACATTAAAAAGGAGGAGTACATCATGGAAGAAAAGATAGAAATTTTAAGTCTTCTTCAAAATAAGCAATTACTTGAACAAGAGTTACAATCTATTGCTTATGGCTCAGTTGAAATAAGAGAAAATGATTCAAATCAATATATATATGTACATTATAGAGAAGATGGAGTAGCTTTAACAAAATATGTTGGAGAATATTCAGAAGAATTATATGGTTTAGTATTAAATAATAATATAAAAGCAAGAGAACTAAAGAAACAAATAAAAGAAATAAACAAAAAGTTAAAACAATTAAATTATATAGAAGAAGAGATTTCTGAAGAAGTAGAACAAAATATAGATTTTGCAAGAAGACATTTGGCAGATACAATTTATAAACAAGCGATATTAGAAGGTGTTGCTACTACATTTGCAGATACAGAAAGCATAATTGAAGGTGGAAAAGTAAATAATATGACATCAGAAGATGTCATGAAAATAGTAAATTTAAAACATGCATGGGAATTCATACTAAACAAAAATGTTATTTTAAGTAATACTAATTTTGCTTTATTATGCGAAATAAACAAAATGATACAAGAAGGTTTTTACTATTCAGCAGGAAAGATAAGAAGTGTTCCAGTAACAATTAGTGGAACAGAATGGAAACCAGATTTACCTATAGAAAGTGTTATCAAAGAAGAATTAGAGGAAATTTTTAGCAAAGAAATGAATGATATTGATAGAGCAATTGAACTTTTATTATACACAATGAAAAAGCAAGTATTTATTGATGGAAATAAAAGAACATCAGTAATTTATAGTAATCATTATTTAATTTCAAAAGGAAAAGGTATTATAGCAATTCCAGCAGAGTTAACACAAGAATTTAAAGATTTACTTATTCCATATTATGAAGGAAAAGATGAAAAAAATATTAAAAAGTTTATAAAAGAAAAATGCTATATACCTATAAAATATATACAAACTTTTTAACAAAAATTTGGCACTTAGAACAAAGACGCGGACTTAAAAATATTATAAATAGCGAAAATGTTAATAATGTTCTCTTTTGTTTTTTTTATAAAATGTAAATAGATTGTATGTTAGATATAAAATTATATATATGATTATAAAGAACAAGTAGCAAAGTAATTTTTAAGGAGTGAAAATTATGGGGAAAAAAGTAAAATTAACAATTACAGAGAGTAGATGTAGATCAGGTCTTCATAAAAAAGGACAAGAATTTATAATAAATGAAGATAGAACTGTATGTCCACCAATGTGTATGGAATTATGGCATTACGCATATCCATATATATGGGCATTAATTAACGGAGCAGAGCTAGATTCAGCAGATGGGACGAAGAAAAAATCTGACATTGTTGTTTGTCCAGATCAAGGACGAGTATGTTTACATATAGAAGTAATATAAATAGAATGTATTCTGATATAAAAACATTTAACTAGTTGGTGTGATGTAAAAAATAGGAGCGGTTATATTATTAAAAGGAGGTAAGATGATAGATCTACATATACATTCGTTATATTCTGATGGAGATAAAACAATAGAAGAAATATTGAAAATGTGTGAGAAGCAAAAGTTAGAATATATATCAATAACAGACCATAATACTTGTAAAGCATATACAGATGTAACAATGAAAAATGATATATTCAGTGGTAAAATTATAACAGGTGCAGAAATGAATGCAACATTTAAAAACAAAAAAATAGAGATATTAGCTTATAATATAAAAGAAACTAAAATAATAGAAGATTGGTCTGAAAAATATTTTTCAGAAGAAATATTAAAGAAACAACAAGAAATGTCAAAGCAAAAATTATTAGATATATGTGATAAAAAAGGCTTAATCTATGATAAAAGTAAATTTGAAAAAAATATACCATTAACTGATTATATTACTATATATATTTATAAAGAATTAATGAGGCATAAGGAAAATTATGAAATTCTAGGTGAGTATACAGAATCATTAAATTATTTTATCAGAAAAGGACTGATGAATCCGGAAAGCGAATTTTATACAGGAGAAGATGATACACCAAAACCAATGTATAAAGATGTAATAAATATTATACATAAGGCAAACGGATTAGCATTTTTAGCACATCCATTTGAGTATAGATTAAATGACATAATTGAGTTTATAGATGAATTAAGGAAAGAAGCTGAATTAGATGGATTAGAATGTTTTCATCCATCAGCTGATGAGAAACAAATGGATATTTTAGTAAAATATGCTAGAAAGAATAATTTATATATTAGTGGTGGAAGTGATTATCATGGAAATAAGAAACCAGAGGTACAAATAGGAGTGGGCAAAGGAAATTTAAATATTTCAAAAAAATATATTGAAGAATGGATATAATAACAATTTATTTAATTTATTAATTACAAAATCACGTAATAGTTGATTTTATATAATTTCAGAGATTAAACATACTTGAGGAGTGAAAAGATGATATTAAATTTAGACAAAAAAGAACATGTACCACTAATTAATATGTATAAAAAATGTAAAGGTATAGCTTTAGTAGATAAGTATTTACCACAGTTAACACCATTAAATAAGATGTATGTAATTGACTCTCTAGAAGATTGGGAAAAAGTTGAAAGCGAATTCCCTATTACAATGATGACAGCAAGATGTGATTGTCCTAAAGGGGTTAATGGAAAATTACCTAGTGGACAGACTTTTAATAGAGATAGAGTAAGAGGATATATACAAGAAGTAAAAAATAGTGTACCAAATGCAGTAATTATATTACAAGATATGAAAAAGGGAACAAATGAAAGAATACACACTCAAGGGGGAGTGTGTTTGGATGTAAAAATTGGTAATTATGTGTATATGGATTATGTAGGGCAAAGTTTTGACTGCAGAGAAATGTGTTTAGGAAAAGCAACACATGAATCATGGAATATTCCTTGGAGTGAAGTTCCTTTTATGAAAGATTCTGCAATAATGAAATATAAAACTTTTGAAACGAGTCAAAAAGCATATATAGAAACTGCTAAAGAAAGAATTGCTTTTCTAATTGATGCTTTTCCTGACAGAGAAGATGAGATATTTGAGACAATGCCAAAGAGATATAAAGGGATTAGTAGACAGGTTTTTAGAAATATTAGAGAACAAGTACTATTTCCGCTATGGATGCAACATAGTCAATTATTAAAAGATGGTTTAGGATCGTTTGGAGTAGAAATTAATGTAGTAGAAGATGGAACTTTAGTTCCAATGGAAATACAGGTTCCAGATAGATTTAAAGAAAAAAACGATAATCTTTATGAAAGGTAAATAGTTATGAAAATAGGAATAGATTTAGATGGTGTTGTAATAGACAGTGAAACAACATTTAGGACTTATGAAGAAATATTTGATATAGATACTTTAAAAGAAAATAATTTAGTAAACAAAGAAGAACCAAAATTTCAAGAAAGATATAATTGGACAAATGAGCAAGAAAAAGAGTTTATTGAGAAATACTTTTTAACAGTATCAAAAGAAAGTAATCTAATGTCAGGTTTTATAGGTGTATATAATTTATTAAAAGAACAAGGACATGAATTTGTTGTTATTACTGCAAGAGGTGGCTTTGTGAAAGAAATGAAAGATGATGCAATAAGGTTACTAGAAGAAAATAATATTAAATTTGATAAATACTATTGGAAAGTGGAAGATAAACTAGAAATTTGTAAAAATGAAAAAGTAGACATTATGATTGATGATGACTGGAAGATTATAAAAAAGTTAGCAGATAATAAAGTAAAAACATTATATTTTAGAGATACAAATTTAACCAAATTAGAAGAGAATGATTATTTAAAAGAAGTAAATAATTGGGGCGATGTTTATAGATATTTAAAAGAGATGGGAATTAAATAATATATCAAAAGGCTTTATAAAGAGGGGTGAGCTTTTTTGAAAAAGAAAATTATAATAAGTGTAGTAATATTAATAATTCTAATTATTATTTGCATATTTGGTATTTACCAATATTTAGATTATAGAGATTCTAATATTTCATTAATTAATGAAAATATAGTTATTGAATATGGAGAAAATTATAATCCTGCCATAAATGAATTGATTGATTTGAAAAAGTATGATTTTATAGATGAAAGCCAAATTACAATAAAGAATGAAATTTCTAATGAAGAGGAAAAAGATTATCCAGCGGTTGGAAATTATAATATTTATGTATCTTATAAAAATAAAGAATTAGTACAGAAAGTTGAAGTAAAAGATAGTACTAAGCCTGAAATTACAGTTAATGAACCTATTGAAGTTCCATATAATACTGATTTGGAAAATTATAATTTTAAAGATTATATTACAATTAATGATCTATCACAAACTAATGATTATACGATTGATTTTTCTAATGTAAACAAAGAAGTTGCTGGAGAGTATGTTGCTAAAATTAAGTTGTCAGATATTTATAATAATGAAACAGAAAAAGAATTTAAAATTGTTGTTCAAGAAAAAATAGAAGAAACCAAAAATAACGATGCAGAAAAGACTTCTAATCAAACTAAAGCACAGAATAATAATATTCAAAGTACAAATAAAACATCAAGTAATAGTTCAAACTCAAATACAAGTACTGCCAAAGAAACTACTAGTGGAACGAAAAACAATACTCAAACAGAGAAAAAAGAACAAGAAAATACGGCATATTGGTGTGTTGATGGAGGCCCTCATCATTTAGCTGGTGATGGAGCAAATGAACATGGATATTATAAAACTTGGGATAGTGCTTATAAAGCATTTGAAGAATATACAAAAGGTTGGGATTCTTGCCAATATAAAGTTGATGTATGTGCATGTGGATTATATTATTTTTGGGCAATAAAATAAAAAGCCTAAAAGTGCTTATTAAGCAGGAGTTGAAAAAATAAGTGATTAATAAAAAAATACATATGCTTAATGCAAGAGATAATGTGATAATGACTTTAATAGATCATGAATATAATCTTAGTATGAATGAGGAAATAAATGCTGATTTTGAAATGCTGATAAGAGTTTTACAGAAAAAAGGAATTGATTATTATAAATTATCAAAAGCATTGATTCCACTAAGAGATGAAGAAAAATATGAGTATGCTTTTATATTCAATAGCAAATATTTTGATGATAAAACTATGTTCTATGGAGAGAAAATTATAAATAAGATATTATCGATAATCAATAAGGAAAGTACGCAAAGTATTTTAATTGGTGATTATATTAAATTAGAAAAAATGTCTGATAATATTTTAAAAGAAATGTTTATAGAAAAAATAGAATATGTTAATAAATGTGAATATGTGTATAGTGCTCAATTTTTTATTGTTTATATAAATAATATAACTAAAAAGCAAGTAAGTAACATGATTGAAAAATTAAAAGATGAGAGTTATTTTGTAGGAGTTATGAATTTGAAATACTCGTCTAGAATAAAACAATATTTGTCTTTAATTTTATGTCCGATATGTATAAAAATTAAAAACAATGTTATAGTTTCACAAGTATCTTATAATGATAAAGAAAACTATAATGAACGAGGATATGCGTATGAAGAAAATGGATTTAACTTAATAAGTATAAATGAAATGCTATATGACTTGTTTTTAGCTTATAAAATACCAAATGGAATAATGGATAAAGAAGATTTAAAATTTAGTTATAATATTCTAACAAATATTGCTCCTGAATATGAAAATTTGAAAGTAATAATAGATGATGCAAAGTGGGAAAAATATTTGAAAAGAGAAAAAGCTGAAGATATGAAAATATTAGGCCTATATGATAAGAAAAAAGAAGACTTAGAAAAATATATATTAATAAATATGTATAATAATTATATTTATAATATAGAAGAAAATGAGTTTGGAGATTTTAAATTTAATGTTTTAATTGAAAATTATGATAACAATGGATTAAAGAAAAATGCGTTAGTTTCGTTAAAATATATTCCAAATAAAAATGAAGTAAAACTAATAACAATGTTTTAAATATTAAATGAAGGAAGGATAAAAAAATGAACAATGTATTTGCAATAATTGAAATAGGAAGTAACAATACAAAGACTCATATATATAATGATGAGGATGTTGTATATGAAAATACTACTACAATAGAGTTTAAAAAGAATTATAAAATAGAAAATAAAATAAATGAAGAAGATTTAAATAAATTATATAATGTAATAGAAAATGCTTTAAAATATACTAAAAATATAACTATTTGTGGATGTAGTATATTTAGAAATATTTCTAAAGAAGAAATAGATGAAATAAATAAAAAATTGGATGATAAATTTAATTTGACAATTCAAGTTGTATCACAGGAAGATGAAGCTAATTATACTGCATTTGGATGCTATAATAATATTGAATATGATGGAAATATTGGAATATTTATAGGTGGAGGAGGCTCTACAGAGCTTATATTTGTAAATAATAAAAAAGTAATAGATAAAAAGTATTATAATTTTGGAGTTGTAGATGTCACAAGTAAATTTGATAGCTTAAAAAATGATGTTCCAAATTGTTCTTTTGATGATGTTTATAATTATGTTGATAAATTAATTGATGATATAAATATTAAGGCAGATGTTTTGATATTAGCTGGTGGAGATCATTTATATTGGTATAATAACGCTAAATACACATTATTAGAAAATACTTTATATAAAAATGAAAATCAGAAATATATGTTAACTACTGAGATGAGTGATAAATATGACAGAGATGCTTTAGTTACTTCATTAGATAAAATTAGAAATAATAGTGATAATCCAAAATGGTTTGATGGAACAAGATCAATGAAAGTTATTACTAATTTAATATCACATAAATTAGATGCAAAATACATAATACCAACAAAAATAAATATGGAAGATGGTTTGAGAATTAAAGAAAGTATATCAAAAATGTAAATACTTTGTAGAACTAGAAAGGAAGGTGATTCAAAATGAATGCAAAAGGTGAGTTAGAATTGGTATTCCCAACAGAAGAATATAAAGAACAAGTTGAAGAATACCTTCAAGAATTTTTAGATAATGGAGAAAATGAAATTGCAGGAGATGGTGGACTTGATGAACTTAAAGATTTTGATAAATGGTTAGAAAAGATACGAAATGATTTATCTATTGAAACAATAGATAAAGATAGAATACCTGCAACATTGTATTTAACTGTAAGGAAATCAGATGGAAAAATAGTAGGAAATTTACAAATAAGACATTTTTTAAATGAAAAATTATTAAATTATGGTGGACATATAGGGGATAGTGTCAGACCTTCTGAAAGAAGAAAAGGATATGCAACAGAGCAAATAAGATTGGCATTAGATAAGTGCAGAGAACTAGGAATAGGTAATGTTTTGATGGATTGCAATAAGAGTAATATTGGATCAGCGAAAGCTATACAAAATAATGGTGGTATTCTTGAAAATGAAATATATGTTGGAAAAGAACTTGTACAGAGATATTGGATAACATTAAAAAAGAGATATGCTGATCAATATGTTGGGAAAAGAGTAAAAAAATCAGAACAAAAAATTTTATCAGTGAATGAGAAAAATTTTGTTGGCGAAATATATTTTTATAATTTTATAGAAGTTGAGAATAAAATAATAGTACCAAATGGAAAATGTATACTAGATAATAATTATAAATGGCTTGAGTTTTATGATTATAATTCTAAAGTGAAACTAACATCTATATATAATGAGAAAAATGAAATTATTGAATGGTATTTTGATATTGCAAGAGAGATAGGCAAAGAAAATGATGTACCATATGAAGATGATTTATATCTTGATGTTGTTGTAACACCTAGTGGAGATGTAATTTTATTAGATGAAGATGAATTGAAAGAAGCTTTGAATAAAATGGAAATAACGAAATTGGAATATGAAAATGCTTATAAAGAAGCGGAAAATTTGATGAATGCTCTAAAAGGAAAAAAGGACGAGTTACAAGAATTTACAGATAGATTTTTACAGAAGACGATAAAATGTGATTAAAAGATTTTAACTAAAATGAGGGAAAAATATGTTAAAGGATTTGTGCTTTGAAGTTTTACAAGCTTGCCCCAATAATTGCAAGTTTTGTTCTTCAAATTCATCAAAAGAAAAAACAACAATTATACCATTTGAACAATTTAAAAAGACAGTTGATTATTTTATGTCTAAAGGAAAAATTGGTGAAATTTCAATTTCAGGAGGCGAGCCTTTTTTACATCCTGAATTATTTGATATGGTAAAATTTTGTAAAGATAATGGAATAAAAACGGTTATTTTTACTAGTGGAATAAGACGATCAGAAGATTTGCCAAGTGAAATGGTAGAATATATCAAGAAAAAGTGTGAAAATGATTTACGTGAAATTGATGAACATGAGCCATGGAATGAAAGGCTAAAAAGAAATGTAAGAACATATTATGAAAGATGGTTAAAACCTGGTGAGTTTACATCAATACCAAAAAAAGATTTACAAAAACTAAAGGATTTGGGCCTAGACAAAATCGTTTTTGATTGGCAAGCTTTAGATGAACAATTAGATAATCAACTTATGGGAAGAAAAGGACTTATTACATATTTGATGGATTCCCTGATAAGGGCTAGTAGTGTAGGCTTAAATGTTGATGTTCATTTTATTCCAATGAAATTAAATTATAGAGAGTTTCCAGATATAATAGAATGTCTAGAAATTGCAGGTATAAAAAATATAAGTATATTAAACTTTGTGCCACAAGGTAGAGGAAGAGAAAACAGAGAAGAATTAATGCTTAGTGAAGATGAACTTATGGAGTTTACTCAAATATTAGAAGATGTTAAGAAAAAATATAGTGGAAATATACGAATAGGAATTCCACTAAATGGCCAAATGTCACATATGTGTATAGCTGGAACAGAAAAGTTAGATATAAAATTTGATGGAACGGTTTTACCTTGTCCAGCATTTAAGGAAATTGATACTGAAATTTTAAAAAAATATGGAATAGAATTGCATAATATATATAAGGATTTAGAACAAGTTACTGTCGAAAGTGGAACTAGAACGTATCCTCTTTGCAGGCAAATTTATGGATTTAATGGCAATTTAGTAGAAGATTCGGGCAACAGATAAATTAGACTTGAATTTTTATTATAAAAAGATATAATATAAAAAATATAATAAACAGATTTTACGGAGGTTTGAAGTATGAAATTTGTAGCAAATGAGGGAAAAGATGTTGATATACAAGTTGGAGATGACGTATATCAAAGACATGCAATAAAAACTAGATTTATTGAAACAACAGACAATTATATTGATGTTGTAAAAGAATATGTTTCTGATTTATATAAAGAAGGAGACATTCTTTCAATAAGTGAAAAGATAATTAGTATTTGCCAAAATAAAATAGTTAGAAGAGAAGATATCAAAATTGGTTTTTGGGCAAACTTTTTATCAAAATTTGCTAACAGAAAAAATCGTGGAGGATATGGAGTTGGTATGCCAATTAATATGCAATATGCTATAAATAAAGTTGGTTTACCTAGAGTTATTTTAGCAAGTATATTAGGAGGAATTACTAAATTAGTTGGTATAAAAGGTGTATTTTATAAAATAGTTGGTAGAGATGTTAGTGGACTAGACGGATTTTATGATGGTGCATGGGACAAATATAGAGATATTGGAATAGAGCTTCCAAGTGATCCTGATCTTGTATGTAATGAAATAAAAAATAAATTAGGAATTTCTACTATGATTGTTGATTCAAATGATTTTGGACAAGTTATATTAGGAAAATCTAATGATATAAAATTTAATGAGAAAACTTTATGCCAAATGATTAAAGATAATCCTGCTGGACAAGGACAACAATTGACACCACTTATTCTTATAAGAAAGAAAAAAAGTAAATAATATGTGATGATATAAATAATATTGAAATTTATGTAAACTTATTATATAATATTGCGGAACACTTTTTTATTTTTAAGAAGGTGTATTCATCTTCAAGTTGTAATCAAAATTCAGAGAAAGGAGCTACGAAGATGGCTAGAAAAAAGAAAAGACGGGAGGATATTGTAATTAGGATTCCTAACGCAGCTGGGAAAAGTGACGAAAGAGATGATAACATTAAAGAACCTACTGATGTAGAAGTGAAATGTAGTCCGCGGTTACCGATTAAGAACATAGTCAAGATTGCAATAATTATTATTCTGCTGGTAAATCTTGTGTCTATGGTAATTAATTCCATGAGAAATGTAACTACGCTGACCTACGACGAGGTTATATCTGCGGTTAAGAACAAAGCTGTAAAGGAAATTGATATTGAGCCGTCAAGAAATGATGTTTTTCTCAAGATGGCTGATGGAACAAAAGCGGAGGCGAAGGTTCCTAGTGTAGAAAGTTTTAATGAGTTTGTACAAAATGAAATTGAGTGTGGTAATGAGGCAAAAGTAAAAGTAGTTGAATCATCAAACATCGTATCAAATTTATTAAGCATTTTGTTAGCACTTCTTCCAGTTTTTTGGATTGTATTGCTTATGCGTATGCTTGGAAATTCGTCATCATCGCTCGGAAAGACTTTTGAAGACATCCTTGGTGGCGACTATACCGTAAAGCCTGTATCGTCAAATACGACGTTTGATGATGTTGCAGGGCTGACAGAAGAGCGTGAGCAATTTATGGAAATTGTCGAATATTTAAAAAATCCAGAAAAGTATGATGAAATGGGTGCAAGGCCACCAAAGGGAATCATAGTAAATGGTGCTCCAGGTACAGGCAAAACCTTGCTGGCAAAAGCAATAGCAGGAGAGGCTGGTGTACCTTTTTTTCAGGAAAGTGGTTCTAACTTTGATGATAAATTTGTCGGAGTTGGAGCAAACAGAGTTAGGCAGCTTTTCAAGGAAGCTAAAAAGGTTGCACCGTGTTTGATTTTTATCGATGAAATCGATTCTATTGCACAAAATAGGTATAGCGGAAGATCATACAGTGAGCAAACGTTAAACCAACTGTTGGCTGAAATGGACGGTTTTTCTACATCTGACAATATAATTGTCATTGCTGCAACGAATCATATTGAAGTTCTAGACCCGGCTATACTTAGACGTGGAAGATTTGATAGACATATTTTTATTCCAATGCCTGATATGTTAGCTAGAGAAGAAATTTTAAAGGTTCATGCACGCAATAAGAAATTTAGTGATGATGTAAGTATGAGCGAGATTGCCAAAAGGACTGTAGGCTTTTCCGGAGCAGATTTAGAGTGTGTCTTAAATGAGGCTGCAATTTATGCTGTAAACCAAGACAAATCTTGTATTTCAATGCCTGACATTGATGAGGCAATCGCAAGAGTTATAGTTGGCCTTGAAAAGAAAACAAAGAAAGTTACTGAAGAGGACAAACAACTGACTGCAATTCATGAAGCTGGACATGCAATCGTTTCTGCTGTTGAAAGACCGGAAATTAGCAATCTAGGGATTTCAATTGTGCCTCGCGGTAGAGCTGGCGGATATAATATGTTCGATGTGTCTGATAGAACGTTCTGGCGGAAAAAAGACATTGAGAAAGAATTAAAGGTCTGCTATGGCGGTAGAGCTGCTGAAGAAGTGATCTTAAATGATATTTCTAGTGGCGCAAGTGGAGATCTGGAGAGTGCAAGTAAACTAGTACAGGAGATGATCACAAGATATGCGATGAGTGGTTCTCTCATGGTAAAAGTTAGTGGTGAAGCTGAATATAATCAGAAAATAGACACTTCTATGATGGAACAAGCTGAGGAGATCTGCAAAAAGGCGTACAATGAAACTGTCGAAATAATTAAAAAATACAAAGATGTTCTTCTGATGCTGGCTGGAATTCTTTATGAAAAGGAATACTTGTCGCCAGAAGATGTCGAAGCTTTTTTCAAAGAAAATTTAAAATTTTGAGTATTGATTACACTAAAAAAGGTAATGGCTCTGGACTTTCCAGGGTCATTACCTTTTTTATATAATAGGAAAGTGCTCCGAATTTCCTATAATATAAAGGCTTCGCCCAAATTGCACACAAATTTTTTAACAAAAATTTGGCACATAGAACAAATACGCGGACAATTTAAAATAATTTTTCCTTTTGCAGATTACGTATTGTCCGCTTTTGTTCTATATTTATATAATATTCCGCTATTGTTTATAGAATATTGAGTTTAACTTCTATTTGATGGGATTAAACTAATAATTTTGCTAGCTAAATCGTTAAAGTTTTGAGTTTGTAAAATTATTTTTCCTGGTCCAGTTAATTTTGTTAAAAATAAACCTTCACCACCAAAGAATATATTTGAAAATCCTTTTACAGTTTCAATTTCATATTTAACTGTTTTTTCAAATGCAACAACATTTCCTGTATCAACTGATATTGTTTCACCTGCAGCTAATTCTTTAACTATTTCATCTCCATCAACTTCTAAAAATACGCTGCCTTCACCATGAATGTTTTGTAAGATAAAACCCTCACCACCAAACAAGCCTGCTGAAAATTTCTTTGTAAGAGCAATACTAAATTCTACTTGTGGTTCTGCACAAAGGAAAGCACCTTTTTGTGCAAAAATTCCTTGTGTTCCTCTCAAATTAAGTGCAATTATATTACCAGGTACTGTTGAAGAAAATGCAATTTGTTGATTATCTGAAGTTGCAGTAAATGTATTCATAAATAGTGAATCACCAGAAAGTGCTCTTCCTAGACCTTTTAATATACCTCCGTTTGTATTAGTTTTCATGTCTATACCTGCTGTTCTCCATGCTAATGCTCCTTTTTGTGTATAAATGCTTTCGCCATTATTAAGTGTAAATTCTATTGCTGGCACTGTGTTTCCAACTAATTTATAATTCATATTTACCTCCAAATTTTTTTCTATTTTATTTATAATATAATTTTGCGATAGAAATGTCTATATATTAAATCATAAAATATTTTATATAATAGAAAATGCGGAGCATTTTCCTATTATATAAAGGCTTCGCCAAAATTGCACACAAATTTTTTAATAAAAATTTGGCGCATGGAATAAAGACGCGGACAATTCAGGATAATTTTTTTTTGCAGATCATTTATTGTTTGCTTTTGTTATATAGAAAATATTTTATGATTGTGTTAATATATTTTATAGAATAAATGTAATGTAAAAAAGGATTTATATAATGAAATATACTTTGAGAGATATTAATGAAGAAGATTTTTCTTTTTGGTGTAAAATAGATAAAAAAAATTTTAAAAAGTATTATAGGGAATTAAAAAATAATGAATATGTAAAAAATTTTATAAAAAATAAAATGGAAAATAGGTTATTAATTAAAAAAATAATAATTGTAGAAGGAAAACGAGTAGGTGTATATGTTTTTCATTTTGAACCTAACAAAGTATTTTTTATTAATGAATTAAATATATTGAAAAAGTATCAAAATAAAGGAATTGGTAAAAGCATTATAAAAGAACAACTAGAAGAGAATCATAATCGTGGAATGATGACATTGCTAACAGTGTTTAAAACTAATAATGCAATAGAATTTTATAAAAAAATGGGGTTTGTTGTATATGATGATAGAGAAAATCATTATATATTAAAACATATATGAGGGGAAGAGAAAATGATGATAGATATGCATACTGTATATTCAGATGAAAAACTGATTGAAAATTAAATGGTCGTTTTGAAAACACTTAATTGTAGAAATTTAAAATGACGTCTTTATTTATATAGATATAGGAGGAAAAAATGAAGATAAAAAATTTAATACCAAAGAGTAATTTTCGAAGTTCTTTAGCCAGAAGATATCATACGTATAAGACTTTTCATAAATGCAATGGAAATCATTTTCAATATTTACTTCCTAATCATTTATGGATAGATACACTTGATTTTGTAATTACTACAAAATGTAGTTTGCGATGTAAGGGGTGTGCAAACTATATTTCTCAGTATGAAAATCCTTATGATACAGATCTTTCTATTTTATTAGAAACGATGAAAAAATTGGATGAATGTGTGGATAAAATAGAAGTCTTATCTATTTTAGGAGGAGAGCCTTTTTTATATCCTAATTTAAAGGAGGTTTTATTAGCACTTCCACGCGAAAAATGTAGAATTGTTTATATTACGACGAATGGAACGATTATTCCTAAAGATCAGTCATTGTTGGATGTTATCAAAGCTAAAAATCTAACTGTCTTTTTTTCTAATTATGAATGTTCTAAAAAAACACAACAGGAATTTATTAAAATTTTAGAAAAAAATGAAATTTCCTATTTAATTCGTGTTCAGGAAAATTGGTATGATTTTGGCGATGAAAATACAAATTATCAGAGAAGTGAACAAGAGCTTAGACAACAATTTTTTAAATGTCGTTTTTTATGCAACAGCATTTTAAATGGAGTAGTCTATTTTTGTCCTCGTGCTTCTCATGGATATGATTTAGGAAAATTTGGATGTAATAAGGGAGAATCTGTAGACTTAATTCATAATACAAAAAAACAAAACATTAAGCAATGGCGAAAGCTAATTTGGCGAACGAGACCAGTAGAAGCCTGTAAATATTGCAAAAGGGGAACAAAAGATTATCAAAAGATTAAAAGAAGTACGCAGAATGCAATTGTAAATTCATGAGATTTATAGGAGGTATTTTATGACTAAGGTTGATGTAGTTTTAGGTAGTTTTTATGGGGACGAAGGAAAAGGAAAAATAATTGATTATTTATCTCAGAAATCTGATATTTCTGTTAGATGTACTGGTGGTAATAATGCAGGACATTCAATTGAAATTGACGGAAAGAAGTTTGCTTTTCATTTGATACCATCAGGAATTTTAAACAAAGGAACTGTAGCTGTTATTGGAAATGGTGTTGTTGTTGATCCTAAAGTTTTAATTGAAGAAATTAAAAATGTTGAGGAAAATGGATATAGTGCGGAAAATCTTAGAATCAGTGATAAAGCTCATGTAATTTTACCATATCATATTGAAATGGACAGGCTTCAAGAAGAATTAAGAGGCAGTGAAAAGATTGGAACTACATGTAGAGGAATTGGTCCAGTATATTGTGACAAATTTGAAAGATCTGGAATTCGTATGGGCGATTTTGTTAATATGAGATTTGAAAAACAACTTCGCAAGAATGTAGCTACAAAAAATAAAATTTTTGAAAGCTATGGTCATAAAACTGTAGATGTTGAAGAAATATTAAAAGAATATACTGAATATGCAAAATACCTTAAAAAATATGTTGTTGATACTGTTGATTTATTACATAATGCAATAGAGGAAAATAAGAAAATTTTATGCGAAGGTGCACAAGCAACTTTACTTGATATTGATTTTGGAAGTTATCCATTTGTAA
>CANQAH010000031.1 GCA_947588885.1 uncultured Clostridia bacterium | reverse complement strand
AAATCAGCTTTGCCAAAAGAAATACAGAATGTATTAATTGGTGGAGATAATAGTTTAACTGGAAAAACAATTTATGCAGATTTTACAGATGTGTATGGAGTAACTTCAGATTTAAAAGTTTATTATTGTGAAAAAGGATATGATAGTTGGCTTGGAGCAGTAGATACAGCAAAAGAAACAGATTTGAATAAAACTGTAGCAGGTTCTAATAGCGGATGGGGGGATATTTTAGGAATAACAGATAGGGATATAACAGTATCTGATATTAAATCAGCAAATGGTAGTATTTTAATTAATAAGAGTGGATTAGATTTAAGTTTTTTAATAAATTTTGCTAATATAGCAAAAGTGGAATTTACTAATTGTGAATATGATAATCTTAAAGGGCTTGGATATTTGGAGGATGTAACTGAACTATACTTTAAAAAAGACGCTGTTATAGGAGATTATAGTGAAGTAGGAAAATTAAAAAAACTAAATCAGCTTTATTTTGTGAATTCGACAGATGGAGAAATTTCTAAATGTTTTTCAAAAGGTGAAAAAGGAATCGGAAATTATGATTTTAATAATTTGAATTATTTAGCAATTTCTAATGATGATTCGAGAACTTATTGGAAAGAAGCTGATGAAAACAACGGAACGAAAAATAACAATATAACAACAATAGAACCAATAATGAGTTTAAGTGAAACAACAAAATCAAAAATAACAAACATGAATATAAGTGTAAATAATATTAGTTCATTAGACGGATTAAATAAATTTACAAACTTAACTTTTTTAAAGGCTAGAAATAATTCAATTAGAACATTAAAAGGAATAGAAGGTTTAAGTAAATTAAAATATTTATTAGTCCAAAATAATTTACTTGGAAAAGATTTAGAAAATGATGATAATATAAATGATGAAGAAGATAGTTTGAGTTGGATAGCAAAAATAAAAGAGAAAAACGGTAAAATTGAAGATTATACTTTTGAAAATACTTTGGATGATTTATATTACTTGAATTTAAGTAATAATCCTGATTTAATTTGGATAAATTATATAAAAAATTTTAAAAAATTAAAATATTTATATTTATCTGGAGATACTAATATAAATTTAAACTCATTGTTAGGCCTAAAATCAAGAATAAATGAATTTTATGAAGAGTGTAAATTTGATTCGAAATATAATTTATCATTAAAAGATAAAAATACAACAACTTTAGATTTAACAGGAGAAGAGATAGGAAAAGATATATTCTTAAGTTTAAGTCAATATACAGAATTAAAAAGCTTAAATTTAAAGAATGTGAAGATATATGAGGAAGATGAAACAGATAAAAAATATTTAAGTAAAGAGAGTTTAAATGAAACTATTAATTCTGTATTAAGTAAATTAACAAATATATATGCTTTAGGTTTAAATGGTATTAAAGATTTAGAAAATATAAGTTTTGTAAAAAATATGATATATTTAAATAACGTTGATTTAAGAGGGACCGGGGTGACGACAGGTGAGAAAAGTTCAACAAATGAAGATATCGGGTTAGAGTTGTTGAATGATTGTAAAAATATGTATTCATTAGCAATAGATAATTCGTCTATTGATTTATCAAAGATCCAAGATACGTTGAATAGACTTGGGGTAAATAAGTCTAATAGGGATAATTATCAAGAAGGATTTAGTGGTTTAGTGGGTATAGATGGACAGAAAAGTGGAACTGGTTTACGTTGCGAGAGTCAAGAGGTATTACAGACATTATCGAGTTGTGAAAAATTAGAAAGATTTATTAGTAATCAGTCGCCAGGTGGTGTGAGATATCAAAATGGAGTGGTTGATTTAACTCATTGTAATGAGTTAACTTTGTGGACTGAAGTTTACTTGTTCGACGTAACTATTAAATTTCCGTCGTGTGTAGAATTCGTAACCGTGGGACCCGATGGAAGTACAGCATACGATTTCAGTGCTTGTAATTCGTTGAAAAGTATAGTTAATGAAGGCTGCCCAGAAGCGTTTAAAAGTATGAGTACAATCAAGAATTTTGATAGTATTAAGGAATTATCTTTTGATTTCTATGGAATAAATTTGTCTGGAGATGAAGTCCCACGGGATGTTGGAAATAAGTGGAAAATGCTTGAATCTGAATGTGTTAAAAATTAAGGCACCGGATTGGTCAAATGAAATAGTAAAAGTACAAAATTTGGATGGGCTGCAGGACTTAGGCAATTTGAAAAATTTAAAAAGTTTGTATTTGCGAAATATAAAAATATGGAACAATTTTATGGAAAAAATAGAAGAGATAGAAAATAAAATAGAAAATTTTATAGCTGATGAAAAAACAAAAAAATTGATAAGTATATTAGTAAATGAAAAATATGATAAAAAGACAATTGAAACTCTTACTAAATCAATAAATATATATAATGAGTCATATAATAATTTGTTACTTGTATCATGTATTGGATATACTACTAATTGGAAATATTTCCCTAAAAAGCTAATTTCGATGCTTAAAGGAATTCATAAATATTATAACGTATATAATGTGACATATATACCATATTTTTTTTTAGAGTTAAAAAAATTGCAGAAAAATGGTATTGAAGTGATGCTATCAACTGAAATGGCAATGTATGTGTATTATGATAAAAAATTTCCAAGAGATTTAAACTTTTTTTCTATTGTTGTGCAAAAAAAAGATTTATTAAAAGTAAGAGAGTATTATATTAATGAAGATGAAGATGTTGCTAAGAAAAATAATTTAAATAATTTACATATATCATCATCTTTAATAGAAAATGAGGAAAATTTTGAGGATGATTGGGGATGGGAAAGAGCAATAAAGTATAATTTTCAAGGAATTGATTTTCGTATTCCAAAAGAAGAAGATATGTTTGTACATTATATTGAAATTGCTTCTAGAAGATTAGTATTAGATTCATCAGTAGAAAAAAGATTGAGAAGATTATTAGATTGCTATAAGATATTTAAAAGCAATGAAAATTTTGATAAAAAGTACTGTTTACAAGAAATAAGCAAAATTCAAGAAAAAGAAAGAATGCACTTAATATTAATATTATTTTCAAAATTATTTGAAAACACTTTTACTAAAGAAGAAATTGAGGAGTATTTTCCAACAGATAAAAAATATTGTAAATATATTAAAAGAGTTGCAAATTATGTGGAAATATATAGATAAAACAGAATATTTATATACACCGATTCATTTTTTTAAATCTTGGGATGTTTTTTTAGCAGAATGGAAATATATTAAGACTGAAATGAAAAGACAAGACAAAAAAATGACAATGTGGAAACATCTTTTAGCTAGAAAATCAGCTACTAATATGAAAGAATTAATAAAAAATTTTTTCTAAATAATAGTGATAAATTTTGAAAAAATGTCTATCTTGTAAATTGAAAACAATTGTGATATTATCTAACAAAATAGGAAAATTTTTGACAAATTTTTCTATTTAATCTATTACTTCGGAGGTGAAACCATGGAAAACGTAGTTGCTTTTGAAGAAAAATGTAAAAATAATTTATTAAAACCAAAAGAAAGATTATTAATGCAATTACTTTTTGATGGTGAAGCAACAAAAGAAAAAATAGAAGAATTGACAAAAGATATAAATGTATATAATGAAAATATGAATTTTTTATTAATGCTCTCATGTTTGGGATTTAATACAAATTGGGTACATTTTCCTAATAAAATAATTCCTAGATTAAAAGAAATTCATAGATATTATCAAGTGCGAAATTCGGTCTCAATACCATTTCTTATAGAAAAACTAAAAATACTGCAAGAAAATCAAATACCAGTAATGTTAATTAAAGGAATTTCAATGCAACTTTATTATGACACAAAAACACCTAGAATAATGGGGGATTTTGATTTAGTAGTTCCTGAAGAAAAATATGATCAAGCAATAGAAGTATTAAAGGGAAAAGATGATATTTGTATAGTTGGTGCTGCACATGCAGTAACTATTATTTCAAATAATGTTCAGTTTGATGTGCATAGATGGGTTTTTAAATCATATGGGGAAAAAGATAGTGATATATGGGAAAAATCAATTCGCCTAAATTATCGAAATTTAGATGTTTCAATATTATCACCTGAAGATATGTTGATACATTTGCTAGATACTAGGTGTAGAGATATATTTTTTGAAGAAAATTTAAAAAGAAGAATGAAATGGATATATGATTCATATAAAGTTTTACAGAAAGTTGAAGATTTTGATTTAAAACATTTAGCAGAAAGGGCTAAGAAATTAAATGCTTATTACCATGTAACGATGATGATAAATTTGTTTTCAACTTGCTTTGAAAATGCAATTTCAAAAGAATCTATAGAAAAAGAATTTCCTAAAAGTAAAAAATATTATAAATGGTTAAAGAGATATTATAAATATAGTAAAATTTTAAAAAAATATAAAGCAGTAGGTTATGATGAAAATAGTCCTATGACTCCAATACATATATTTGGAGCAATAAAAAAAGATTTTGCCGAATATAGATGTTTTAAATTAGAAGTTACAGGAGATAATTTTAAACCAACATTTTGGAAATATTTCAAAATGGTAAAAAATATTGATAATTTTTATGGACTACTAAAAAGATACTTCCATCGTATTAGTTTAAGTAGCGAAGTAAAAAATATATAAATTTATTATAAAGGAGATTAATATGTATAAGTTGAATGAAGAAAAAATGTTTTTTGACATTGCTGATGGACAAGCAATAGTTATCAACTTTGTTACAGGAATGTATTATGGAACTAGTGCTTTGGGATCAGTAATTCTTGAAAGAGTTGTTAAAGGAAATGATATAAAGAAAATTGTTTCTGCTGTTTCAAAATTAAAAGATTGTCCAAATGATATAGAAAGCAAGATAAATAAATTCATTGACCAATTGAAGGAAAAAGAAATTATCATAGATGGTGAAACTAATGAAGGTGGAGATGAAGAAATTTCAGAAGATGCTTTAGCAGATGGATATGAATTAACTCTTGATGAATTTGCTGAGGTTAAAGATTTGATTTTGGCAGATCCTGTTCATGACGTGGATGTTGAAGAGGGGTGGCCAATTCTTAAAGAGGATGAAAAATAATTTTTGTTAATTGAGGTATCAAATTAAATGATTTGATGCCTCAATTAAAGATGTTACTTTTACTATAAGAAGGGAAAAAACAAATGTTAAATATTGGAAAGACATATTTAGTTAAAAAAAATGAAGAAACTAGGTTATGTGCAGATATAACAGTAGAAAATCAAAAAATAACATTATGGTTTTCTGTAAAAAGTGCACATGAAAAATATTTAGCTTATGGAAGGGCTGATGCATTTGTTTTTGCAATTTTACCTTTAGCAATGCGAAAGAATTATGATATTGTATGTGAAGACGTTATGTCCGAAAGATTACACTATCAATTATCTTCAAATTTTATTCCTGCTTTGGCATATGCAGGAACATTTTATAAAGAAATAAAAATAAAAGCTAAATTAACAGAAGAAAAATATAAAAATTGCGATGCTATAGGAACTGGTTTTTCAGCGGGTGTAGATTCATTATATACAATTATGAAATATAATACTTCTGAAACTGAATATCCTCTAACACATATTGCAGTTTTTAATTCAGGATGTTTTGAGGGAGAAAACTATAATAAAGAATTTGAAGAAGCATGTAGAATGGCTACTAAATTTGCAAATGAAGAACATTTAGAAACAGTATATTTGAATACTAATTTTAATGAAGTTTTACCTGAAAGATTTTTAGATGTATATTCATTTAGAAATATTGCTTGTGCATTAGCTTTGCAAGGACTATTTTCTAAATATTTACTCTCTTCTGGTTCAGATGCAGGTCATTTTAAAATAGATTTTCATAATAGTGCAGACTTTGATTTACTTACTGTTTCTTGTGCTAAAACAGAATCGTTATCTTTTTATTCTTCAGGATCAGAAGTTACGCGTATTAAAAAGATAGAAGCACTTACTAATTATGAACCATCTTATCGTTGGTTACATCCATGTTTCCATACAGGAATTGGTGAAATGAATTGTGGACATTGTAAAAAAGATTGTAGAGATCAGGCTGTATTATATGCATTTGGAAAATTAGATTTGTATAAAAATGTATATGATGTTGAAGATTTTAAGAAACACTTTGCAGAAAGAATAGCTGTTTTAAGTGTTCATCGAGATGTGCATTTTTATGCAGATGCATGGAAACTTTTGGAAGAAAAAAATGTAAAAATTCCGGAAAAAGCATATTTATACGAGAAACAATTTAAAGTTGCAATGGAGAATTTAAAAAAGAAACGTGATGAGAAATAGTACTTAAGAAGGTGGTATTGCTTATGGAAAATAAAAATAAACTTAATGCTTTTTTTGAGAGAATAGAAAATAGAATAACTAAAAGAGATAATGAAAAATGGCCATTTTTTTATGTTAATATTTGTGGAAAAATTATAAAAATTAGATTTGATAGTGAAGAAAAAGCTGAAAAAGTAAAATCAACATTAAAAACTAAAATAGTACAATTTGAAGGAAAAGAAGACGCTTTTTTTGAATGCTTGGATGATAATGTTTCAGAATATATAAATGAAAAACAAATGAATAAAAATCATTATATGAGAGATGAATGTGGTTGTATATCATTTTCATTAAATGTAGGAATTGTTGCAACAAATTTTCAAACTAAAAAAAGTTATTATATAACAGAAAATAAATTTAGAAAAAATCTTGTATTTTTTCCATATTTACTTATTAAAATGTTTGCACAATGGGCATTAACAGAAAATTTATTGTATATGCATGGTGCTGCAATACGTGCTTATGAAAAAGGAATTTTGCTTGTGGGAGAAGGAAAAACAGGTAAATCAACATTAAGCGTATCTTGTATGTTAGATGGAATGGATCTAATAGCAGATGATTTCTTTTTAGTAAATAAAATAGGAAAACTAAAAGCAATGCCTATTTATTCTGCGATTATTTTAAATAAAGATACTAGAGAAAATATTGGAATAAATAAAAAAGTAATATTTGAAGATGATGAAGGTAGAGCAATTTTAGATAATTCAGATTATGATTATCTAAATGAAATTGATATTGATATGATTTTAGTTACATCACTAACAAATGAAGATGAACCTAAAATTTTAAAGCCAAAAACAAATTATCAATTAATAAAATTTATAAAAAATATAGAAAATTTATTAGGCTTTTTTGGTGATATGGATTTACTAAAAGAAATGATTAATAGATTTTTTGGTATACCTATATATGAATTGCAACTATGTAAAGATACAGAAAAAAATAAAAAAATATTATATGATTTTATTAAAAGGGGAAAAAAGAATGAAAATATCTGTTCTAATTCCAACTTATAATTGTTCTCAATACATAGATGAAGCTATAAAAAGTGTTTTAAATCAAACGTTTCAAGATTTTGAGATTATAGTTGTTGATGACGGATCAACAGATAATACGAAAGATGTTGTAAAAAAATATGATAGAGTAAAATATATTTATCAAGAACATAAAGGTATACCAGCTACGAGAAATAGATTATTAACTGAAGCTAAAGGAGATTTTATTGCATTTTTAGATAGTGATGATTATTATACACCAGATAAATTAGAAAAACAGTTGAAGTATTTAGAAGAACATCCAAAAGCATTTTTTGTTAAAGGTAAAAGATTTAATTTTTCAACAATAGACAAATCTAATATGAATGAAGCACAAATTGATTTGGTAGAAAAAGGGGGACATATAGGAATATCAGCAGCATTATACAGAAAAGAATTTTTTGATAAATATGGAAATTTTAATGAAAAGTGTATAAACGGTGAATGGAATGAACTTTTTTCTAGAATTTGCAATATGGGTGTAGATACAAATAATTATTTAGAAGATATAGTTTATTATAGAAGAATACATGATAAAAATATTTCTGTAAGATCAGCATTAACTCAAAAAGATAACTATTCGCTAATTGCTGAAGGAATAAGATCGTTCAGAAAGTTAAATAAATTAAAACGAGAAAAAGGACAAAATTAAGGGGCCATTTATGGGAGAAAAAAAAATAGGGTTAACTACTTTTTTTAATAGATTAGATTTAAAGCTAGATAAAATATATGATAAAGGAAAAAGCATTATAAAAGTAAAAATTTGTGGAAAAATTATTGAAATTTGGACAAATTCAGAAAAAATAGAGCAAAAATGTATGACTCAATTTAAGGGATTTTTAATAGATTCACAAGAAAAATCAGATGTTATATTTAAATCATGGGTAGATAATTGTGCAGATTATTTTGGAGAAGAATTAGTTAATTCTAGAGGCTGGAGAAGAGAAAAAAGTTGTTGTATTTCTATTATTGCAGGTGTTGCATTCTTTTGTGGAAATTTTTCAAATAATACATACTATTTCTGTTGTCAAAACGGAAAAGAAGATAGTGATGTATTTGCAACACATGTATTACAAATTATGTTTGCACAATGGGCTTTAGCAAATGATTTATTTTTATTGCACAGTGCTTCTGTTGGAATTGATGGAAAAGGAATTTTAATAGGCGGAAAAGGTGGAATGGGTAAATCTACATTGGCAGTATCATGTTTAGTAAATGGTTTGGATTTTATTAGTGATGATTATGTGTTAATTACGAAGAATGGTGAAATAAAAGCAATGCCAGTGTATACAACTGCTGGATTAAATGATGATTCATATAAAAAATTATTATATGGTAAAACAATTATTCATGAAAATAAGATAAATGGAAAAAAATTAATAGATATTTCAGATTTTAAAATTAGTAAACAATTAGATATCAAAGCAATTATTTTGCCCACAAAAGCTGAGTGTAATGAGCCTGAAATTTTTCCTGTAAGTGCTGGAACTATTTTAACTAAAATGATTATTACAACTTTGAATCAACTTGCTTTTTATCATGATCAACAAATGATTAAGGAACTTGCCGCAAGACTGAATAAATTACCAACATATGAATTTAAACTTACATCGGAGTATGATAAAAATGTAAGTTATTTAAAAGATTTTATAAAAGAAAACTTATAAGTAGGGGAAAATAAATGTCTAAATCATATATAAAAATTAGTAAACCATATATTGAAGAAATTGATTCTGAAGTAAGGCTATGTTCTGATTTAGACATTGCTGAGAAAAAATATAAACAATTTTTTTCAGTAGATAAAAAATATGGAAAATATTTAGTTGATGATAGAGCAGATGCATTTTTTGTTTCTTTATTTATGTTTGCAATGAAAAATGGAATGGATATTATTTCAGAAGCTCCTATTACTAAGAAACTCCTATGGCAAATTAAAAATTATTTAATGCCAATGATAGTAAGTAATATTGATAAATATCAGATGATTAATATTATGGCTGATGGCACTGAAAAAATATTAGAATGTGAAGGGGCAGTAGTAACTGGCTGGACAGGTGGAGTAGATTCCATGTATACTTTAATGAAATCTATGCAATCTGAAACATTCAAACTAACACATTTATTTATAGCTAATAATGGAGCTCTTGAAGATGCAGATAATCGCAAATTATTAAATTTATTAGTTGAAAAAGCTAAAAATACTGTTGCAAAAAAATTTGGATTAGAAGTAATTGGAATAAATTCAAATATACAAGATATAGTAGATGAAACTTTTAGGTCAAGGGATACAGTTAGGCATCCTGCTTGTATTTTAGCTTTACAAAAATTATTTAAAGTATATTTAGAATCCTCTTCATATGAATTTAGGAGATTTTCATTTATTGATGATGATGCGTCTATATATGAATTAGCTTCTTTAAATCTTCTAGAAACAGATAATACAACAATTTATTCTGCGTATGGCTCTACTTCAAGAATTCAGAAAATTATAGAATTATCGAATTTTGAGTTTGCATATAAGTATTTGTATCCATGTATTCATCCTGGAAAAAAGAATTGTGGTAAGTGTGGAAAATGTATTAGAACAGAAGTAGCTTTATATGCTTTAGGAAAATTAGATAAATTTGCAGAGGCTTTTGATGTAAAAGAATTCTATAAAAATAAAGAATTGTATATTGCACAAGTTTTAGCTAATAGGCAAGTTTTACATTATGGAGAAGTTGGCCAAATGCTTCAAATAAAAAATGTTGAAATTCCTGAGAATTCTTATAAATTAGCAAGAATAATGAAAGCAGCTAAAAAAGTTGTAGATGAAAAAAAAGAAGAATTAATTAGTATGAAAAAAAATCTTTCAGTAATTATACCAGCATATAATGCAGAAAAATATTTAAAACAAGCAATAGATTCTGTAAAAAGACAGAATTGGAATGGAAATGTTGAAATAATTGTAATTGATGATGGCTCTAATGACGATACATTAAAAATAGCAAATGAACATGCTGATATTGTTTTAACTCAAGAAAGAAAAGGAGCAGCTAGTGCTAGAAATCAAGGTATAGAAAAGGCAAGTGGTGATATGATTTTATTTCTTGATTCAGATGATATACTTACAGAAGGATCATTAGAAAATTTATATGTACCATTTTTGAAAAATGAAAAATTAATGATTTCATTTTCAAAAGCTGAAGACTTTATATCTCCTGAAATTCCTGATGAAGAAAAGAAAAAATTGAAGCCAAGAGAACAACCATATGGAGGTGTATTGCCTGGTTGCAGTTTAATGAAAAAAGATATTTTTAATGAAATTGGAATTTTTGAAGAAAATTTTAAAAGTGCAGAAACAGTTTCTTGGTTAATAAAGTTAAGAGAAGAGAGAATACCGTCAGAAAATATTGAATATGTTACTTTAAAAAGAAGACTACATTTAAATAATACGGGAAGAGTGAATAAAAAAGAGGAAATTAAAAATTATGCAGATATTATTAGAAGGAGAATGAAAAAAAGATGAATCCTTTAGTTACTCTTATAACTCCAGTTTATAATGCTATGCCATATTTTAAGGATTTTATAGAAAGCGTTGAAAATCAGTCATATAGACCGATGCAATTTATTATTGTTGATGATGGTTCAACTGATGATTCTTATGATTATTTATTGCAAAATAAAAATAGAATAGAAAATTCAAAAATCGATTTGAAAATTATTAAAAATGAACATGAAAATCAATCAGCAGCAGTTAATTCAGCATTAAAATATGTTTCAGGGGAATTTATTACTTGGTGCGATGCTGATGATGTAATGACATATGATAATATAGAAAAAAAAGTAAAATATTTATTAGAGCATAATGATATTGATATAGTTAGGAATGATGGATTATTAATTGATGAATCGAATAAAGAAAAAAGACGTAGAAGTTCTTTTGAGAATGACAGATTTACTAAAAACATTTTTGAAGATTTGATTACTGATATAACATATTGTTATAGTGGATGTTATATGATACGAACATCAAAATTTTTTGAATGCTATCCAAAACGAGAAATACCAATATCTCCATGTGGACAAAATTTACAACTTTTATTACCAGTTGCAAGCAGATCAAAATGTGGATTTATTGATGAAATATTACATTATTATACCAGAAGAAAAAATGGACATTCAAGTAAAGAGAATGGTTACAATGGACAATTGAAAAGAATTAAAGATTTTACAAAATTAAAAAAAGAAATTTTAAATTATTGCGAATGTGATAAAAAAAAATATGAAAAATTGATAGATGATTTAGAAGAAAAAAATAAACAACGACTTTTGTCAGAATTAATTATAAAAGCAAGGAGAAACTTGAAAAAATGAAAGTAGGAATATTAACATTAAGTGAATCTGATAATTATGGTGCATTGCTTCAAAGTTATGCACTTCAAACTGCTATATCAAAACTTGATGCAGAAAGTGAAGTTTTAAGATTTGAGAAAAAAGAAGAAAAGAAAAATGAATCTGATACTAAAATTCCAGCTTTTGCAAGTATGATACAGAATCAAGCTAAAAAAAGAGCTGAACTTTTTGAAAATTTCAGAAAAGAATTTTTAAAAACTTCAGAAAAGATGTCAAATAAAGATTTAGAAAAGTTAAATGAAGTGTATGATTTATTTATAGTTGGAAGTGATCAAGTTTGGAATCTAGAAGTTCCTGAAGTAGATGCTAAGTATTTTTTACCATTTGCAGAACCACAAAAGCGATTTTCATATGCTGCAAGTTTTGGAACATCAACTTTTCCAGAAAAAATGAAAGATTGGTGTGGAAATGAACTTTCAAAATTTAAAAATATATCAGTTAGAGAAGAAAGTGGAAGAAAGATTATAAAAGAAATAGCAAATAGAGATTGTTGTGTTACAGTAGATCCAGTACTTTTACTTGATTCAGAAGAATGGAATAAATTATTATATAAATCAGAAGAAAAAGAAAAGTATGTTTTATTATTTATGCTTAGCTATGATGAAGAACTAGCTAAAAAAGCAGAAGATTATGCTAATAAAAAAGGATTAAAGGTTTGTGTTGTAAATGCAACATTTATTCCTAAATATGGAATGGATTCATGGAGTGGAGTTGATGTTAGAAAATGGCTAACATTAATAAAAAATGCTGAAGCCGTATTTTGCAATTCATTTCATTGTTTAGTATTTTCAGCTATTTTTGAAAAGAAAGTATCTATTGAATTTTTAAAGAAAGAATTAAAAAGTAGAAATGGTAGATTAGAAGAGTTTTTAGAGAATATTCATTTAATGGAATGTATTAAAGAACCAATGAGTATTTCAAAAGATAAATTTGATGAATATATGAAAGAAAAGAAGAATAATTCTCTTGAATATTTAAGGAGAGTATTAAAAAATGGATAATGTATATGTAGATAAAAAGCATTGTTGCGGTTGCGGAGTATGTGCACAAATATGTCCGGTACATGCAATAAAAATGGTAGAGGATGAAGAAGGATTTAAGTATCCAAAAATTAATCCAGAAATTTGTACAGATTGTGGACGTTGTAGAAAAAAATGTTCTGCTAGCTCAGAAATAAAAAAAGTAGATAGTAAATTTTATGCTGTTAGATGTAAAGATGAAGAATTATTGAAAAAAAGTACTTCTGGAGGAGCTTTTTCGTTAATTGCTAAAGAAGTAATTAATGAAGGTGGAATCATTTGTGGAGCAGTTTTTGATGAAAACTTTAAAGTAAAACATATACTTTCGGAAGATATTTCAAAAATGAGAAAATCAAAGTATGTGCAAAGTGATATTGAAGATTGCTTTGAAAAAATAGAAAATGAATTGTCAAAAGGGCGTAAAGTTTTATTTAGTGGAACTCCATGTCAATGCCATTCATTAAAAATGCTTATAGGAGAAAATGAAAATCTGATAACTGTTTCATTAATATGTAGAGGAGTTCATTCACCTCTTTTATGGGAAGAGTATAAAAATTGGTTAAAGGGTGAAGACGAGATTAAATCTTATGATTTTAGAGATAAGAGGAGAAGAAATGATGCACATACAGTTGCATATACAATAGGAGATAAAGAAACAGCTGTTACAATGAATGAAGATCCTTTGAGCAGAATTTATAATAAATGCTTATCTTATAGACCTAGTTGCTACGAATGTTCATATTGTTCTGCAGATAATGATTTTGATTTTACAATAGGGGATTTTTGGGGAATTGAAAAGTTTAAACCAGAAATGTATGATGGTAATGGTGTTTCATTAGTAATTACGCATAGCGAGTATGCAGAAAAAATTATTGAAAAAGTAAAAGATGAAGCAATAGTATATGAGTGCAGTAAAGAGCAAGCAGAACAAACGGCACTTAAGGAGCCAGCCAAAGAAAGCATTTTGAGAAAGCTTTTATTCAAAGACTTAGTGGGAAGTAAAAATGGTGAAAAAATTCAATTAATATTAAAAAAATATGGTCAATAAAATAAGCATATATCAAAAATCATAAATATTGAGCGAAGTTATTATATTTAGAGCAAAGTATTACAACTATAAAAAATAATTTAATAATTGATAAAAAATACACAATATAGATAGAGCTATTAGGAGGTAATATATGGCAGAAAAAGTAATTGATATCGGAAAAATTTATTTTATTAAAGATAATGAAAATACAAAAATGTGTTCGGATATAAGAATTGGAAATAGAAAACATACTACATGGTTTTCTCTAAAAAATGAACAGGCAAAATATTTTTGTGAAAGATCTGACGCCTTTATAATGGCTTTTTTACTTATTGCTATGAGAAAAGGCTATGACATAGTATGTCATAATGTAATTTCTAAGAAATTACATTATCAATTAAATCATTATGTAATACCAATACTTTCAGATGAAATGGAAATATATAAAAAGATTACAGTCCATGCAGATACTATTGAAGAATTTGAAACTGAAAATGCAATAGGAACAGCACTTTCAGGAGGTGTAGATTCACTATATACAGTCATGACACATGGGAAAGATTGTGAATATCCAGTAACACATTTAACTTTATTTAATATGGGATCTTTGAGAAAAGAAGATCCAAAGAAAAAAGGAGAAATTTTTCCTTTTGCTTGCGAAAAAGTAAAAGAATTTGCTAAAGAACAAAATTTACAAACTATATTTGTAGATACAAATTTAGAGCAAGATTTTGAATATTTTAGTACAGCCATAACATTTAGAAATATAGCATGTGCACTTGCAATTCAGAAACTTCTAGGAAAATATTATATTTCTTCAAGCAGAAAAGTATCAGAATTTGAGTTAGATTCTAATTGCTGTGAATCATATGATTTACTTGTTGTTCCATTGGCCTCAACAGAATCGCTTACTTTTTATTTAGCGGGACAGGAAAAAACAAGAATAGAAAAAATAGAAGCTATATCTGAATGGAATGTGTCATACAAATGGTTACATCCATGTATATATGGAAGTTTAGGAGAAAAAAATTGTGGACATTGCTCAAAATGTTATAGAGATTTGGCAACATTATGGTATTTGGGAAAATTAGATAATTATAGAGAAGTATTTGATATAGATGAATATAAAGAAAAACTTAATATAAATTTAGCATATACTTTAGCAAATTGTAGGGGAAAGCTGAATAAAAATGTTTCAGAATTACTAGATAGTATGGAAAATTTACCACAAGAAGTAAGACAATATGCTAAATATTTTAAAATGTTGATGAAACGTAATTTAGAATTAAAAGAAAAAATTCAAAACATCAATAAGTAAAAAATGGATGGTTCGAAAAAATAAAAAAAGATTTTTAATCCATTAATTTATTTGGTATACCATTAAATGAACTTTAACTATATAAAAATAAGACTAGGGAGATATTATGAGTAAAAAAATAGGATTAACTACCTTTTTTGATAGACTAGATAAAAAAATAAATGAAATATTAGGGAAAGAAAAAAGAATTATAAAAGTAAAAATATGTAATAGGCTTATTGAGATATGGACAAATTCAGAAATAATAGAACAAAAATGTATGACACAGTTAAAAGGAAATTTAATAGATTCAAATGAAAAACCAGATGCTATATTTAAATCATGGATAGATGATTGCTCAAAATATTTTGATGAAGAAATGGCTAATTCTAGAGGATATAGAAGAGAAGAAGATGGATGCATTTCTATTCTTCCTAGAACTGCATTTTTTTGTGGAAATTTCTTAAATAATACATATTATTTTTGCTGTCAAAATGGAAAAGAAGAGAACCTTGTATTTGAAACACATATTCTTCAAATTATGTTTGCTCAATGGGCTGTTGGAAATGAGTTAATTTTATTACATAGTGCTGCAGTGGGAATTGATGGAAAAGGTGTTTTAGTAGGCGGAAATGGAGGAAGGGGAAAATCTACATTAGCAGTATCTTGCTTGAAAAATGAATTTGATTTTGTCAGTGATGATTATGTTATGATAACAAAAAAAGGAAAAGTGAATGCAAGTCCTGTGTATTCAACGGTAGGATTAAATAGAGATTCTTATGATAAATTGTTAAAAGGGGAAAATGTTATTTATATTAATGAAAAAAATGGTAAGAAGTTAGTTGATATTTCAAATTATGTGATTTCTGATGAACTTGAAATTAAAGCTATTATTTTACCAACTAAAACTAATCTAACTGAGCCAGAAGTTGTTCCTATTGATTCAGGTGCAATTTTAACAAAAATTATAATTACAACATTGAATCAACTAGCTTTTTTACATGAACAACAAATGGTTAAAGAAATTGCTTTAAGATTAAATAAATTACCATCATATGAAATAAAACTTACTTCCGATTGTGACAAAAATGCAAAATGTTTGGAGGAATTTATAAAAAACAATTTATAAAATAGAGGAGAGTAGATGACAAAGGAATATATGGGACAAGAAGAGATAAAAAAATTTGTGCAAATATAGATATAAATGGGGAAAAAAGGAGATACTAAACAGAGACAACAAGCTTTCGATAATTATACATGCATATAATGCGGAAAAATATCTAAAGCAAAATTAAGATAGAAAAATTGTATAATCAAAAAAAATATAAGTGCAAGGAGAAATAAAAAATAAAAATTGGAATATTAACATTAAGTGAATCTGACAATTATGGAGCAGTACTTCAAAGTTATGCATTGCAGACAGTTCTTACAAAACTTGGAGCTGAAAGTAATATTTTAAGATTTGAAAAAAAAGAAGAAATAAAAAATAAACTTCCTTCTAAAATTGCTGTGTTTGAAAACATGATACAGGTTCAAACGAAAAAAAGAGCTGACCTTTTTGATAAATTTAGAAAAGATTATCTAAATAGTTATAATGTAGAAGTCGATGAAAATTTGGAAAATTTAAATAAAATTTATGATTTATTTATTGTTGGAAGTGATCAAGTATGGAATACTGAAATTCCAGAAGTTGATACTAAATATTTTTTACCTTTTGCTGATCCTAAAAAGCGATTTTCATATGCTGCAAGTTTTGGAACATCAACTTTTCCAGAAA
>CANQAH010000030.1 GCA_947588885.1 uncultured Clostridia bacterium | reverse complement strand
ACATCTCTGCCTGGTCGTTAGAGATGTATTCTTTATAATACTTATTTAACGATGCGCCACATCTCTGTGGTATCTCATTTTCTATAATTATTATACGAAAAAGTTTACCAAAAGTCAAGATATTACAACCATTTTTATTGCAAAAAATAAAAATAACTATTGCTAAAAATAAAATATCATTATATAATAATCCATAGAAAAGAAATGGTAGCTTTTGTGTGGAGAGTATGTTTCAATAAAAAGCTATGAACCTCGTCAGATTCGGAAGAAAGCAGCGATAAGTAGTGTATTTATGCGAATAAACATGCTTTCCACTGAGAAGCAATCTACTTATACCAATTTTTTTAAAGTTGGGGGTAAAAAAATTGGCATATACAGCTTTGTATAGAAAATTTAGACCATTAACATTTAGTGAATTTGTGGGACAAGAACATATTACAAAAACACTAAAAAATCAAATTATTGCCCAAAGAGTAGGACATGCATATTTATTTAATGGAGGAAGAGGAACTGGAAAAACATCAGCAGCAAAAGTATTAGCAAGAGCTGTAAACTGCCTAAACCCAAAAGATGGAGAACCATGTAATGAATGCGAAATATGCAAAGAAATACTAAATGGTTCATTAACAGATGTTGTAGAAATGGATGCTGCATCAAATAATAGTGTCGAAGATATTAGACAAATTAGAGAAGAAGTAAACTTTTTACCAACAAAAGCTAAATATAGAGTATATATAATAGATGAGGTTCATATGTTGTCAACAGGTGCATTTAATGCATTGCTAAAGACATTAGAAGAACCACCAGAACACGTAAAATTCATATTAGCAACAACAGAACCACAAAAGTTACCAGCAACAATACTTTCAAGATGCCAGAGATTTGATTTTAAGAAAATCTCAAATGAAGATATAAAGAAAAGATTGCAAATAATAACAAAAGAAATAGGCGTAGAAATCGAAGAAGAAGCCTTAAATACAATAGCTATATTATCAGAAGGAGCAATGAGAGATGGAATAAGCATTTTAGAAAGATGCATACAAGATGGAGATTCAAAAATAACTGATGAGAAAATAAAAGATTTAGTCGGAATACCAAAATTTGAATATGTGCATAAAATGATTGAAAGTATTTTAGAAAAAAATACAGAAAAAGCATTAGAAGCAACACAAGAAATAATTAATGAAGGAAAAGATTTATATAATTTTCTTTGGGAAATGATAAAATACACTAAAGACATTTTAGTCTTTAAATCAAGCGGAAAATTAGAACTATATAATTCTACTGAAATTGAAAAAATAAAAGAGCTATGCGAAAAAACAAGTAAAGAAGAACTATTTAATTTAATTGATTCTTTATCACAAATGGAAAGTGATATAAAGTGGTCAACTCAAAAAAACATAATGTTTCAAGCAGAAATTATTAGATTAACAATAAAAAGAGAACAAATCAGTTCAAACATTGGAAACGATGTTGAAAAAAGATTAGAAGCACTAGAAAATAAAGTAAATTCAGGAAATATAACAATAAAATCATCTCAACCCAAACAGGAAGAACCAAAAAGCATAAAAAAAGTAGAAAGTAAAGTTGATAATAAACCAAAAACATCAAATGTCAATATAAAAAGTACAGAATATTGGCCAAAAGTAATATCAAACTTAAAAAATAAAGGAAAAATAACATTATTTACAAATCTAATGAATACAAAGGCTGTGGAATTAAATGATGTAATGCTTGGAATTGTTGGATTAACAGCTTTTGGAAAAACAGTAATAGAACAGCCAGAAAATAGACAAGAAATAATAAAAGCAATAGCAGAAGAAGCTGGAAAAGAGATGCAAATAAAGGCAGAAGAAGCACAAAATATAGTCACAAAACAGTCAAAAGAAAATTTTGATATACCAATAAATATAATTGATGAATAAAGGAGGAAAATAAAATGTCAAAAAGAGGTGGATATCCAGGAGGAATGGGAGGATTCCCAGGAGGGATGAATATAAATAAGCTTATGAAAGAAGCTAAAAAAATGCAAGAAGATATGGAAAAAACACAAGAAGAATTATCAGAGAGAGAATTTGAAAATTCAGTTGGAGGAGGAGCAGTTTCTGTAAAAGTATCAGGAAATAAAAAAATAAAAGAAATAAAGTTAAGTAAAGATGCTGTAGATCCTGATGACGTAGAAACATTAGAAGAACTAATATTAACTTGCATAAATGGTGCAATGCAAAAAGCAGATAATGCAGCAACAGAAAGCATGGGAAAATACAATATACCTGGATTAATGTAATTAAGTAATTTAGGAAGGAATGTTAATATATGTCATCATATTCACCATCAATTGAGAAACTGATTGAAAGTTTTGAAAAACTGCCAAGTATAGGACATAAAACAGCAATAAGATTAGCATTTCATATGTTAGATATGAATGATGAAGAAATAAAGGAATTTACTGATTCGATACAAGAAGCTAAGAAAAAATTAAAATATTGTTCTACATGTTTCAATATTTCAGACACAGACCCATGCCCTATTTGTAGTAGCCAAAAAAGGGATCATAGTACAATATGCGTTGTAGAAGACGTAAGAGATATAATGGCAATGGAAAGAACACATGAATATAATGGAGTATATCATGTTTTACATGGAACGATTTCACCAATGAATGGAATTGGACCAGAAGATATAAAAATAAAAGAATTATTGAATAGAATAAAAGAAAATGAGATAAAAGAAGTAATAATAGCTACTAACCCTAGAGTAGAAGGGGAAGCAACATCAATATATATAGCTAAATTATTGAAAGCATTTAATATAAAAGTAACAAGAATAGCACACGGAATTCCTGTTGGAGGAGATTTAGAATATACTGATGAAATTACTTTAATGAAAGCTATGGAAGGAAGACATGAAATATAAAAGAGATTCATTGAATCTCTTTTTTACATATAGAATAAAAATGCTGACAATTCACAAAAAATTTAAAATTATCAGCATTTGTTTTATTCTTTCATTAAAATATCACATATATCTTTTGTAGAATTTGGTTTTGAAAGCTTAGGAATATTATTACGCATTTCTTCTATTTTTTCAGGATGCCTATAAAGATTTTTTAAAACTCTGGCTATATTATCTTTTTTATGAATCCATACAGCAACGCCGTTTTTAACTAAAAATTCTGCATTTTCCTCTTCCTGACCCGGTATAGGATTTATAAGAATTAAAGGCAAATTAGATACTAAACTTTCTGAAGTAGTTAATCCACCAGGTTTAGTGATAACAATATTAGAAATACTCATTAACTCAGGAACTTTATTGGTATAATCTAAAACTTTAACCCTATCAGATACTTTATATAATTCAACTAAATCTTTTAACTTTGTATTCATTTTTTTATTTCTTCCAGAAATAGCAATAATCTGGAAGTTTTTAAAAAGCCTAACTAATGCTCTAAAAACAAGAACAGTTCTTTTTCTACCTAAACCAAACTCTCCACCGACGAAAAATAATACAGTAGTTTTACCAGAAACTAATCCAAAATCTTTATAAATTTTTTCTTTATCAAATTTTTCGGAAAATCTACTAGATAAAGGAATACCAGTAACGAAAATTTTGGTTTTTTTGATACCACTATCAGATAAAGCTTTTTTTAAATCATCGTTTGAAACAAAAAAATAATCTATATATTCATGGTCAACAGTCCACTGAGCGTGAGGAGCCATGTCAGTTAAAACTGTTGCTATTTTACAATTAATTTTTTTCTTTTTCTTTAAATTAGTACACATTTGATTTGAAAAAGGATGTGTAGATATAACTAAATCAGGATTAAACTGTTGTAAGATATTATTTAATTTTCTAGACATCAATCTATTTGATGTTGTTGAAATCTTTGCAAGTGCACCATGATCAGAATTACTATATACTCTTTTCCACATCCATGGGGCTTTTTTTGCCATTTCTTTATAAGCAGTTGTAGATACCTTATTTAAATATTTATTAATATATTCAACACAATCAACAAGCATTGTTTCACAATCTGGATAATGAGCTGCTAAATAATCTCTAATAGACTTTGCAGCTGAAAGATGTCCACCACCATATGCTCCATAAAAAATAAGAATTTTTTTCATAATCATCTCCATAATTAAATTAAACCTAAAAAATTATAACATAAAAAAAGCAAAAAGTGAATAAAAAACAAGGCACACGAAAAAAATAAGAAAGAAGGTGAGAATTATGAATGAAAAACAAAAATTTAAGACAAGACTATGCATTGGAAGTATATTAATATTAATAATTTTATTAGCCACAACGATTTATAAACTTTATGCTGCAAATGAATTAGCAAAAAATAAAGAAAACCAAACATATAGTATGTCGTTATATGAATTAATTGATTATGTACAAAATATAGAAAATTATTTAGCTAAATCAACAATATCAACAAGCAGCAAATCAGGTGCTGAAACATTAACACATATATGGAGAGAAGCGGATCTAGCAGTAAGTAGAATATCCCAATTACCACTTAATATAGAACAATTGAATAAAACATCAAAATTTTTAAATCAATTAAGTGAATATAGTTATTCTTTATCTAGAAAAAGTATAAATCAGGAAGAACTAAGTCAGGAAGATATTGATAACCTAGAATTGCTACATCAATATAGTTTAGAATTAAAAGAAGGATTAACAGATATAGCAGATAAAATAGAGAGTGGACAAATAGCATGGAATGATGTTAAAAAAGACGAAGGAACAGATTATACAAGACAAGTAGCCAATGTTTCAGAAGCTAATTTTACAGACATTGATAATAATTTTAATGAATATGCAGGACTAATATATGATGGAGCATTTTCGGAACATATTCAACTTGCAGAGAAAAAAGGACTGACGGGCGAAGAAATAACAGAAGACCAAGCAGAAGAAAAAATAAAAGAAATATATAAAGATAGAATAGAAAATATAGAAAGAAAGGGAGAACTAACTCAAGGAGATATTGAAGTATATCAATTTGAAGTAAAAGAAAAAAACAGTGAAGAAACAACATATATTTCAATATCAAAAAAAGGTGGAAAAGTAGTTTTACTAAATAAAGATAGAGAAGTAACAGACGAAAATATTACAAGAGAAGAAGCTAATGAAAAAGGAAAAGAGTATCTAAAAAATATTGGATATGAAAATATGAAAGAAACATATTTTCAAACACAAGAAAACATAATAACAGTAAATTATGTATATGAGCAAGGCAATATTTTAATTTATCCTGATTTAATAAAAGTAAAGATTGCTCTAGATAATGGAGAAATATTAGGAATAGAATCAACAGGATATTTAAATTCACATACAGAAAGAACAGATACAAAAGCATCAATAACAATGAATAAAGCAAAGGAAAAATTAAATCCGAAACTAAATATAGAAAGTGAAGGTTTAGCAATTATACCAACAGAATGGAAAACAGAAATTTTATGTTATGAATTTAAGGGAAAAGTGGATGAAACTGAATTTTTAGTATATATAAATGCACAAAATGGAGAAGAAGAAAATATACTAGTAATAATAGAAACACCTGGAGGAATGCTAACAATGTAAATTTAAAGAGGAACTTAAAAGTTCCTCTTTAAAAAAATGGATTAATTTACAAAAAAAACAAAAGATGATAAAATGTGAACAGTGTTTGTGAATATTAATATATAGCAAATCGAGAACCAAAAAAAAGGTGATATTATGAAAAAAATTTATGTGAAGGATTTAGTTGAAATCACAAACGGAGAAGTCCTTTGCGGAGATGTCAATACAGAGATAGAAGAAGTAAGCATTGACACAAGAACATTGAAAAGAGGAGAAACGTATTTAGCTTTGAAAGGAGAAACAACAGACGGAATAATTTATTGCAAAGACGCAATAGAAAAAGGAGCAAAAGTATGTATAGTTGAAAAAAATATTTTTTCACAGGAGGAATTACGATACATGGGGGAAAAAGCAAGTATTGTTCAAACAAATAATGCAGAAGAAACATTAATTAGAATGGCAATATTAAAAAGAAGTAAATACGATATACCAGTAATAGGAATAACAGGAAGTGTGGGAAAAACAAGCACAAAAGATATTATTGCTCGAGTAATGGCAGAAAAATTTAAAGTATGCAGAACAGAAGGAAATCACAACAATAGAATAGGAGTACCAACGACTATAATGGCACTAAGAGATCATAATGCGTTAGTCGTAGAAATGGGAATGAACCATGAAGGAGAACTTAGAGAATTAACTAATATAGCAAAACCAACATTATGTGTTATTACTAATATTGGAACATCTCATATAGGAATTTTAGGATCAAGAGAAAATATATTAAAAGCAAAATTAGAAATGCTTGAAGGAATGGAAAACGGCAAAGTAATAATAAATAACGATAATGATTTATTACATAAATGGAATTTAGAAGACAAACAGTATAAAAAAATAACATATGGAATACATGAAAAAAATAGTGATTACGTTGCAGAAAACATAAAAATAACAGAAAACGGAAGCGAATTTACAGTAAAATTAAAAAATAAAAATTATAAATTTATAACTCCAAAAGTTGGAGAACCATTCATATTGAATGCCCTTGCGGCTATAGCAGTTGGAATAGAATATGATATTCCAATAGAAAAAATTCAAAATGCTATAGAGAAAGCCATATTCAGTGAAACCAGAATGGAAACAGAAAAATATGGAGAGTCATTAATCATTAAAGACTATTACAATGCTAGCTTAGAATCTATGAAAGTTGCAATAGAATATTTATCAAAGACAAATGGAAATAAAAAGATTGCAATATTAGGAGATATAAAAGAAGCTGGAGAACATAGTAAACAACTTCATACAGAAGTTGGAAAAGAAGTAGCTAAAAATAATATAGATTTTTTAATTACTGTGGGTATGGACGCAGAATATATTGCTAATAGTGCAATAGAAAATGGAATGCAAAAAGAACATGTATTTTCATATAAAACGAATATACAAGCCACAAAAAAGCTAAAAAAAATATATAATTCAGGCGATAACATATTAATAAAAGCCTCACATAGCATGAATTTTGGAAAAATATATAATGGATTTAAGACTAAAACTAAAGTAGCTGTGGTAGTTGGAGGAATGTCATCAGAACATGATGTTTCATTAATGTCTGGAAAATCAATATTAAAAAATATAAATAAAGAAAAATATGATATAACAGTTATTTATATAAATGAAAATGCAAAAGTATTTAAATATATAGGTGATTATGAAAACATAGACAAAATCAACAGAAAAGATTTACAAGCAGAAAATAATCTAATTGAAGCAGTTAAAAATAGTGATATAGTATTTCCTGTATTACATGGAAAATTTGGAGAAGATGGATGTATACAAGGACTAATGGAAATGATCAAAAAGCCATATGTTGGATGTAAAGTTTTTGCATCAGGCGCTTGTATGGATAAAGAATATACTAAGAAACTTGTATCTCTTGAAGGAATAGAAGTAGCAAAAGGAATCGTAATTAGAAAAAAAGAACATTCATATAGATGCAATATGGAAAAAAGAGAATATAAACTAAGAGAAGTATGTGAAAAAGCAGAAAACGAATTAGGATATCCAATGTTTGTAAAACCAGCAAGAGAAGGATCATCATTTGGAGTAACAAGAGCAACAACAAGAGAAGAACTAGTAGAAGCAATTAAAGAAGCTAAAAGATTTGATGATAAGATCTTGATTGAGCAAGAAATAGTTGGAAGAGAAATAGAATGTGCTGTTTTAGGAAATGATGAAATTATAGTTTCTGGAGTTGGAGAAATAAAGGCAGCTGATAATTTTTATAGTTATGAAGCCAAATATGTAAATCCAAAATCTAAAACTATTATTCCAGCAAAAGTTAAACCAGAAGAAAAAGCAAAAATTCAAGAATATGCCGAAAAAGCATATAGAATAGTTGATGCAACAGGGCTTTCAAGAGTAGACTTCTTCTTAAAAGAAAATGGAGAAATAATATTAAATGAAATCAATACAATGCCAGGGTTTACACAAATAAGTATGTATCCAAAACTATTTGAAGAAGCGGGAATTAAGTACAGGGAACTTATAGATAAACTAATAGAGTTAGCAGTAGGTGAATAAAAGAAAAGATTCCAGAAAGGAAAAATACATATGAAATCATACAAAGAAGTGGAACAATATGTAAAATCAAAATTGTCTGAAAAAAGGTTTTATCATTCAAAATGTGTAGAAGAAAAATGTATCGAACTAGCTAAAATATACAATGTTGACGAAGAAAAAGCCAAATTAGTAGGAATATCACATGATATAGCCAAAGAAATGCCCAAAGAAGAAAAAATAAAATTCGCACAAGAGAATAATATAGAAATAGATGAAATTGAAGCTAAAAGTCAAGGCCTAATGCATGCAAAAATTGGAGCTAAAATATGTGAAATAGAATTTGGATTTACAAAAGATATGACAAATGCAATTGCAAGTCATACAACAGGAAAACCTCATATGGATACATTAGCAAAAATATTATACATAAGTGATGCAATAAGTAAAGATAGAGAATTTAAAGATGTTGAAACTTTTCATGAAATAGCTATAAAAAACCTAGATGAAGCGGTGCTACAAATGCTTAATAAATCAATAGAAATATGCATTGAAGAAGAGAAAAGTATACAGCTAGACACAATAAAAGCAAGAAATGAATATTATTCTAAATAAAGAGGATAAAAAATCCTCTTTTTCTATTAGAAAATGTTTTCAATCTACTAAAACTGTGATATAATGCAACCAAATTTATCCAGGTTTGGAGGATGTTAAATGGTTATTAAAGATTACTACAAAATCTTGGGTTTTGATTCTTGCAAAGTATCAGCCGAAGAGATAAAAGTTGCCTATAGAGAATTAGCAAAAAAATATCATCCAGATGTAAACAAAAACAATACAAAAGCAGAAGCAAGATTTAAAGACATAAGCGAAGCATATAATACACTTTCAGATATAAAACAAAGACGAAAATATGATAGAATATGGAGATATTACATAGGCAGAAAAATTAAGCAGGAACAAAAAAATAAAGATGCAAAAATAAAAGATTTTATCAAATTGTTTTTTGGAGAGGGAAAAGAAGAATATAGAGATATAAAAAGCAAAGAACAACCTGAAAAAGGAGAAAATATATATACAGAAATAACAGCGAGTTTAACAGAAGCTTTTTATGGCGGAATAAAGGAAATAAAATTTAAAACAGTTGATAATGGAAGTAAAGTAATCAAAGTAAAAATTCCAGCAGGAATTAGAAACAATGAAAAAATTAGATTAATAAATCAAGGAAAACCAGGGAAAAATGGTGGGAAAAATGGGGATCTTTTGATAAAAATAAAAATAAAAAATATGGCAAATTTGAGATTAGATGGAATAAATCTTCACACAGATTTACCAATTTCGCCATGGGAGTCTGCCTTAAGCACGCAGGTTAAAATTAATGGACTAGATGAAGAAATAACAATTGATATTCCTAAAGGTATCCAAAGTGGAGAAACCATAGTTATACCGGAAAAAGGATACAAAAATGGAAAAGGTGGAAGAGGTGACTTAATAGCACATATAAAAATAATGATACCACAAGATGTTAATGAAGAAGAAATAAAATTATTTAAAAAATTAAAAGAAATTAGCTCTTTTAATCCTAGAAAACTCAAAATAAGCTAACAACGTTGACATAATAAATACATTATGGTATAATTAAAATGATTTTAATTATACAGAAGATAAATTTTAAAAGGGGTGTAATATGGAAGAAATTTTCGGAAAACACTTTAGTATTACAGAACCAGAAGCAATAAATACTGTAATATATAAAGTAAATAAAACAGAAAAAGAATTTTTAGATAAGTCACCAAAATTTACTATAGAAAGACTTAAGTATTCAGAAGAATATATAGGTACAAACAAAAAGAAAACATTTTTCCTTATGGAACCAGCTCCAGAAGGAAATCAACTACTTATATTTTCTTTTGGACAAGATAGAGTTGTTGTAAATAATGGCTTTTTAGAAACAAGTACAAATACTGTAAAAATATCTAATACGCCAATACCAATGAGATATCAAACTTTATACAATGAACAAGAGGTTGAATATAGAGATTTTGAGTATACACCAAATCTAAAAAGACCAATAACAATTATAGACCCAGAAACTACAGAAGAAGTAAAACCAAAATTATATTTTGATGAAGTTGCAAATGAAATAAAAGGAAAGTGTACATTACAGGCTAAAAAAACATATGTAATGTTTGAATTAGAAGATAAAAGAGATAGAAATTAGCGAAAGGAGAAAATTGCGAATGGAAAATACTACAACTCATAATGGGGATAGTAAGAGAATATCACTAGAAGAAGCAAAAATCTTGGAAAGTAAAACTGATACATGCACTCTTCAAGTAGTTAACCCAGAAATGGTCAATACATTACCTGAAGACAAGAAAATAGATGTAAGAGTAACACAACTTGCAGTTAAAGGTGCTAGAGAAGTTGAAGAAGAAAAACCAGGTGATTCTTTAAGAACAATTAATGCAGCAAGAATTGGAGAAAGACCAGAAATAATAGTAAAAGACGGAGAAAAAATCGCAGATAAAAACAACAGAGAAAGCGGAAATGATAGATAATAAGTAATAAGTAACAGAAGAAAAGGATGAAGTAAAATGAAATTTTCAGAAAAAATTGCTAAAGCTATCAAAAAAATAAAAGGAAAATTAATAGTTAGTGTAATACTATGGTTAGTTCTAATCATAGTATTTGTTGCGCCTTTTTCAGTCTCATTACATGATTCTTTAACACAGAATGAAAAAGACAAATTTGAAGTACTGTTTATGAGCTTAGGAACATATATAGTTAAGCCATTTCAAGCTATGGGTATGGCAATTACAGGAAAAACAGACGGATATTTTTGGGCAACACTTTGGAGATTTACACTATTTTACCTAGCAGCAGTTTCTATAGGAATAATAAAAGCATTTCCAAAACATGAATTTGATGGTATTGAAAATGGTTCGAGTGATTGGTGCACAAATGGTGAACAATATTCGGTTTTAAGTAATAAAGAAGGAATAATACTTGCAGAAAAAAATTATTTACCAGTAGATAAAAGAGGAAACGTAAATGTACTAGTTGTTGGACGGTTCTGGTTCTGGTAAATCTGCATCATATGTTATACCAAATGCTTGTCAACTTTTAGGTTCTTACGTATTTACAGACCCTAAAGGTGAATTATATGATAAAACAGCAGGTTACTTAAAAGAAAAAGGATATAAAATAAAAGTATTAAATTTAGTTAGACCACAAAAAAGTGATGGTTATAATCCATTAATGCACATAAAAAATGAAATAGATGTTGACGTTATTGCCAATACAATAGTTAAGGGACAGGGGGATTCAGCAAAGTCATCAGACCCATATTGGGATGATATGGCAGAAATGTTATTAAAAGCATTAATATACTATTTAAAAGCAGTAAGACCAGAAGAAGAACAAAGCTTAGCAAGTTGTGCAGAACTTGTAAGAGCAGCAAATAGCAATGGTGGAGACAACTTACTTACAAATTTAATGAATCAATTACCATTTGATCACCCAGCAAGAATGAACTATAAATCTATTGAAATAGCACCAGAAAAGACATATGGATCAATTCTATCATCATTACAATCAAAATTAGGTAAATTTGATTCAAAAGAAATAGCAGAACTAACATCAACAAACACAATAAACTTTGAGGATATAGGTAAAGAAAAGACAGCAGTATATGTTATTTCATCAGATACACATGCCGCATACGATTTCTTATTAACAATATTCTTCTCACAGATGATACAACAACTATATGACTATGCTGATGAATCTGGAGGAGCGTTACCAGTACCTACATACTTTATACTTGATGAGTTTGCTAACATTGGTAAAATACCAGACTTCGATAAAAAGATATCAACATCAAGAAGTAGAAAAATATCATTTAGTGTTATATTACAAAACTTAGATCAGTTGGAAGCTGTATATAAAGAACAACACGAAACTATAATGGGTAACTGTGATACACACGTTTTCCTAGGTAGTAACTCACAAAAAACTGTTGAATACTTTTCTAAAGCATTAGGTGAAAAAACTATATTTAGAGAAAGTGAAACTGTTAACAAAGATAGAGCCGATTGGAAACAAGGAAAGAGTATGTCTGAACAGAATATGGCAAGAGCGTTAATGACAGCAGATGAATTAAGAAGATTAGATGTTGACCAATGTATTATATTTGAAAAAGGTTTAAAACCAATTAAAGCTGCTAAATATTACTATTATAAATATCCAACAGAGAAAATAATAAAACCATATGCAGTCGACCATAATACTAGAGAAGAGATAGATAGAGGTAAATGGAGAAAATATAATCCATATAATCCATATGAAGAAGAGGAAAAACCAGAAAATACAAAAATAGAACAACTTGATGACTTATTCCAAGACGATGACATGCAACCAGAAATACCAGAAACTCAAAACAATAATAATAATAATAATGATATAGAAATGCCTATGGGATTACCATTAGAACCAACACAACAAACAACACCACCAAAAAGCAAAAAAGATATTGAGAAAGAAATAGAAGCAAAATTTGATGAATTGTTTGGAAGCTTAAATGATGATGTAGATGGAAACTAATGTTTGAAAAAAACGTTGACCATAAAATATCGATTTGATATAATTTGGTCAGCGTTTTTTTTTGTAAATTATATTTGAAAGTTTTATATATACTAGACTGTGACAGCATTACAACACTTTTATAACAAAAAAATTTATAAATAAATCAAACCAAAAACTATTATCTATTTCGATAAAAATATAAAAAATGAGAGGAAAAAATATGAAATTTGTACATTTTGCAGATCTACATTTAGATACAAAATTTGAAAGTTTAAATCAAATTGATGGATTACCAGCTAAAAGAAGACTAGAACAAAGAAAAGCATTAAGAAAAATAATTGAATATATAAAAGAAAATGAAGTTGAACTTTTACTGATTTCAGGAGACTTATATGAACATAAATATATAAGAAAATCAAGTATAGAGTATTTAAATAATTTATTTAAAGAAATACCTGAAACACAGATATTCATTACACCAGGAAATCATGATCCATATCTAACAAATTCATTTTATTCAACATTTAAGTGGAATGAAAATGTATATATTTTTAAAGACGATATAGAAAAAATAGATTATAAAAATGTCCATATATATGGATTTGGATTTGCAGGATTTTATTGCGAAGAATCAAATGTCGAAGATATTGAAATAGAAGAACCAAATGAAATAAATATATTAATAACACATGGCTCACTTGATGGAGGAAATGACGAATTCAGAGAATATAATCCATTAAACAGTTCAAAATTGAGAAAAACAGATTTTGATTACATTGCATTAGGACATATACATAAACCATATTATAAAGAAGAAAAGAACCAAAAAATAATATATCCTGGTTCAACAATAAGTTTAGGCTTTGATGAACTAGGAGAACATGGAATTATAGCAGGAAAAATAGAAAAAGGAAAAATTTCTATAAATTTTATAAAAATAGATGAAAGAGAATATGTAGAAAAAGAGCTTGATATAAGCAAATTTTCATCAAATGAAGAAATTATAGAAAATATACAAAAGACAAAATTAAATGAAAATAATTTATACAAAATAATACTAAAGGGAAAAAGACAATTCATTATAGATATAGATGAAATAAAAAAACTTGTGGAAATTGATAATATAGTGAAAATAAAAGACAATACAGTTTTAGGAATGGATATAAATAAATTAGCAACAGAAAAAAACATTAAAGGTGCTTTTATAAGAAGAATGATGGAAAGACAGAAATTAGAAGGACTTGATGAAGAATTTATGGAAAAGGCAATAGAAATTGGACTAGAAGTATTAAAATAAAAAGATAGGAATAGAAAAATGAAATTAAAAGATATAAAAATAAATGGTTTTGGAAAATTACAAAATAAAGAAATCAAATTTTCTGAAGGAATAAATATTATAAGAGGAAATAATGAGGCAGGAAAATCAACATTATTAAAATTTATATCATCTATGCTATATGGAACATCAAAAAATAAAAATGGGAAGTTTATGCCGGATTATGAGAGATATAAGCCTTGGTCAAATGCAGACTATTCAGGAAAAATATCATATGAATTAGATAATGGCGAAGAATATGAAGTTTTTAGAGAATTTAAGAAAAAATCACCAATTATATATAATCAAAAGAAAGATGATGTAAGTAGCCAGTATCAAGTAGATAAAAATAAAGAAAGTACGTTTTTTGAGGATCAGACAGGAGTTTCAGAAGAAGACTTTTTTGCAACAAGTGTATCAGAACAAGGAAATACAAAATTAACAGGAACAATGAAAAATGCTGTTATACAAAAACTTAGTAACATAGTAACAACAGGCAATGAGAACATATCATATAAAAAAGCAATAGATAAAATAAATAAGAGTCAGTTAGAAAATGTTGGAAGCCAAAGAAGCACTGGAAGGCCACTTAATAATGTCGAAGAAGAAATAGAAAAAATAGAAAGTGAAAGAGAAGAAATTGAAGAATATGAAGATAAAAGATATGCAGTAGAAGAAGAAAGAGAAACTTTAAAGGTCGATTTAGCAGATATAAAAGAAGTTTTAGATTTACTTAGAAAACAAAAAATAAACTTAGAAAAAACACAATTAGAAAAAGAAAAAGTAAGAGCGTACAAAGAAGTATTAGAAGATAATAGAAATAGAAAAGAAAGAATACAAGAAAAAATTGACAATTTAAAAGAAGAAAGAGATGAAATATTAAAGAAAAATAAAAATGGTTATTATATTGGATTATTAGCAATAATAGCAATAACAGTTGCCTCATTTACACTAAACAAATATTTATTAATGATACTTAATATTTTACCAATTTTACTTATAATATCAGTTGCAATTTCAAATAATAAAAAGAAAAACAAAATAAAAAAGAATGGAAAAAGAATATATCAAGAAAGAATGCAGCTTGAGGAAGAAATTCAAAAGATAGAAGAGCAATATAAAGAAAAAGAAAGAGAAATTGAGAGACTAGAAAATGATATTTTGCAAGCACAAAGATACCAAGAAGAAAGATTAAAAGATGAATATATAAATAAATTAGATGAAAAAACAATAGATGATATTTTAGAAACAAAATATGAGAAAATAGTGGAATTTATAGATGAAAAAGAAAGAGAACAGACAGAATATAAAATTACTGAGAAAACAATTGAAGTAGATAATGAAACAATAACTAAAAAACTAGAAGAACTTGTTGAAATGGATGAAAAATTAGAAAAACTATATGAGAAAAAAGATGAACTTTTACAATTAAATAACATGTATGAAATAGTAAAAGAAGAATTAGAAAATTCTTATCAGGAAATGAAAGAAAATATAACGCCAGACTTTTTAGAAGAACTAAAAAACATTATGATACAAGTGACAAGAGGCAAATATGCGAATTTATATTTAGATAGCGAAAATAATATATTAGTAGAGATAGAAAATGGAAATTATGCACCAATAGAAGTATTAAGCATTGGAACTATAGATTTAATTTATTTAGCTTTACGAATAAGTGCAGCAAATGAAATTTCAAAAGAAAATATACCATTAATTTTAGATGAAAGTCTTGCATACTATGATGACGAAAGACTTGAAAGAATTTTAAAATATTTATCAGAAATAGAAAATAAACAAATATTAATGTTTACATGTTCTGAAAGAGAAATAGCTATACTTGAAGATAATAGAATAACTTATAATAGAGTAGATTTATAAAAAACAAAGAATTATAAGATATCAAAGCAAAGAGTAATTAAAAAAATAAAACAAAATAAAGAAAAATTCAAAAAAATATTGACAATGCAAAAAAAATGTTGTATTATATAAAAGCAATCGCGTTAAGCGATTGTTTTATGGGCTATTAGCTCAGGTGGTAGAGCACTTGACTTTTAATCAAGTTGTCCCGCGTTCGAGTCGCGGATAGCTCACCATGGCCCCTTGGTCAAGCGGTTAAGACATCGCCCTTTCACGGCGGAGACATGGGTTCGATTCCCGTAGGGGTCACCAAATAAATATGCCACTTTAGCTCAGCTGGTAGAGCAACTGACTTGTGGGATAGATAAGTGAAAACTTATTTTTGAACTATCTTGCACCTTTAAAAAGAAATTTTTAAAGTGGACACCGCTAATTCGGGGAATCCTTAACATGGAAAGATGATGGTAATCCCGAGCTAGGAGAAATCCGAGTGTAGAGACTTTATACGGTGTATCTAAGGAGAAATCTAAGATAAAGAGAAAGTCCAGACTACAAACAGAAATGGTAGTGAAAACTATAGTAGTATGAATCAGTAGGTCGTCCGTTCGATTCGGACAAGTGGCTCCAATTTAAGTCAACAGTTTTGAGAGAACTCTTAATTGTTGGCTTTATTTTTTTAAGGAGAAAAATGAAATATTGTTTAAATTGCCAAAAAGAGATTTCAAATAGAAATAAATATTGCTCAATAGAATGTCAAAAAGAATATGAATATAAACAATATATTCATAAGTGGAAAAATGGAGAAATATCAGGAAAAAGAGGAGAATATCAAATATCTTTACATATAAAAACATATTTACTTAAAAAGTATAATTATAAATGTGCTAAATGCGGATGGGGAGAAAAAAATAAATATACAGGTAAAATTCCATTAGAAGTTGAACATATTGATGGAAATTATCAAAATAATAATGAAGATAATTTGATTATTCTATGTCCGAATTGTCATTCATTAACGAGCACATATAAAGGAGCTAACATGAATCATGGAAGAAAGGAGAGAAAAAAATATGTCTAAAACAATAATAATAACTGGAGCTTCAAAGGGAATAGGAAAAGAAATGGCACAAAATTTAGCTAAAGATGGGTATCAAATTATTGCAAATTATAATAAATCAGAAAAAGAAGCAATAGAATTACAAAAACAAAATAAAAATATCGATATATTTAGAGCAGATGTATCCAAAAGAGAAGAATGTCAAAAATTAGTAAAATATGCTATAGAAAAATATAAAAAAATAGATGTACTTATAAATAATGCAGGAATATCAAAAGCAGGATTATTCACCGATCTAAATGACACTGAATGGGAAGAAATAATAAAAACAAATTTATTTTCAGCATTTTATATGTCGCAAGAAACATTGAAGTATATGATAAAAGAAAAGGATGGATGCATTATTAATATTTCATCAGTATGGGGATTAGTTGGAGCTTCATGTGAAGTTGCATATTCAATATCAAAAGCTGGAATAGATGGAATGACAAAAGGATTAGCAAAAGAAGTAGGACCATCTAATATAAGAGTAAATTCAATTGCACCAGGAATGATTGAAACTGAAATGATATCAGATTTAACAGAAGAAGATAAGAAACAAATAAAAGAAGAAATACCACTTAGAAAAATAGGAAAACCAGTTGACATATACAAAACTGCAAAATGGTTAATAGAAGATGAATATACGACTGGACAAATAATTTCTCCAAACGGAGGATGGATAATAATATAAAATAAGAGCACTAATTGTGCTCTTATTTTATATTAGGAAAGTGCTCCGCATTTCCTATTATATAAAGGCTTCGCCCAAATTGCACACAAATTTTTTAACAAAAATTTGGCGCTTAGAACAAAGACGCGGACAATTCAGAATAATTTTTT
>CANQAH010000029.1 GCA_947588885.1 uncultured Clostridia bacterium | reverse complement strand
AAAAATTAGAGTTGTTAGAAGAAAATTATGAGCCAGAGTGGAAAAAAATATAAAAAATATAGAAAAAATATTTTTATTATGATATACTATATAATATAGTTTTAAATCGTATTTATGGAGGAAAATATGAAGTATAATATAAAATCATTGTATATTGATAGTTTTAAAGCATTTTATAAATTTACATTAGAAATTAATGATAAATTAACTGTATTGATTGGAGAAAATGGTACAGGAAAAACAACTATTTTAGAAATAATATATAATATGCTTATTGGAAATACAACTTATTTTTATGATGTCGATAATTTTTCTTATATAGAACTTAAATATTCAATAAATGATAATATAGATAATGTTTTATCTTTTAAGAAAGAAGACAATAATGTAAATATTTATATAAACAATAATATAGTTTCTTTAGAAAATGATTTATTTAAAAACCAAAAAGTAATATATTTTCCAACAGAAGTAACATTTTTAAATTATCGCTCTAATGGACCAACGAAAATGGACGATTTTAATAATGATGTAACATTAACATCTGAAAAGATGAGTAGAGATTTTAAACAATTTTTAGTAAATCAAAGAATGCTAGATTTAAATGATATATCAAATAATATAGAAGCGACAAGAATAGAAAAGTTTAAGAAAATATTTAATGAATTTTTAACCGATAAAGAATTTTTAGAAATTGATTTAAATACATTTGAGCCGATGTTTAGACTAAAAGATACAGGTGAAGTAATAACTACTGATAAATTAAGTTCTGGAGAAAAACAAATATTTTTTAAGGGTGGCTCACTTCTACAATATGGTGAAAATAAAGAATTGATAGTGTTAATAGATGAACCAGAAATCAGTATGCATCCAGAATGGCAACAAGTAATATTAAAATATTATACTAATATTAATCAAAATTGTCAGTTTATTTTTTCAACACACTCTAGTCAAATAGTATCTTGTTGTAAAAAAGAAGAAATAAGACTAATTGAAAAAGTTGATGGAAAATTACAAATAAAAAATGATATAATTGAAACATATGGTTTAAATGACGAAGAATTATTATTTAATGTATTTAATCTAAAATCAGTTAGAAATAGAGAAGTTGATAGTAAAATTGAAGAATATAAATCATTATACTGCAAATTTAACTTGAATGATGAGGAAAAAGAAAAATTAAAAGAATTAAAAGAAGAACTAAAAGCAATGAACATATCAGAAAATGATTTAGAAGGAATAGATTCAAGTTTAAATACAGAAAAGTTAAAAATGATATTTGAAAGAGTTGGAGGAAATAATGCATAAAGTAGAAAGAAATGAAGCTCCACAAGAATTAGTTGAAAAGAATAATATTATAAATCAAAACATTGATAATTATGATATAAATAAAGAATGGTCAAAATTTACTTCTACAGATTTGAAAAAAGAAACTTTGAACAGATTAAAAGAAATGTTTAAAGGTTGTTGTGCATATTGTGAATCAAAGTTTGATGATAATTCTTATCCTCAAATAGATCATTTTAAACCAAAAAGTTTATTTCCAGAATTTTGTTTTGATTATAATAATATGAACTATTCTTGTGAAAAATGTAATATGTATAAGCGAGACAAATATGATGAAATGTTAATAAATCCTAGCTGTGATAATCCAGAAGAACACATGAGATTTAAAGGTGTATATCTTACTTCTCTTGATGAAAGAGGAAATGTTACATTAGATTTATTTGGAATCAATTTAGAGGATAGATTAGAAAAGAAAAAAGAAAAGTATAATACAATAAGAGAAAAAATAGAGACTATAACAAATGTACTAAAAGAAATTACAACTAATGTTAATTGTTTTAATGAACAAGTAAAAACACTATTAGATATAAATATAAAAGATATTGAAAAAGCATTTGATATAAGTTCTGAATATTCGACTATGGTAAAACATAATTTTGAGAATGATTACAAATATATACAAAGCATTATGAAAAAATTAGAAACATTATAAATAAAATAAGTTAAAGGGCTATGAAAAATCATAGCTCTTTTATTATGCAAAAAGGCGGTGATGAATATGAGTGATAATAAAGATTTTAATATGCAAAAGATATATTCTTCAAAAGAGAATTTAAAAATATTGTCTGGAACAATGGTTGCTATGGAGGTAATAGAATATCAAAAGAAAAAATATGATTGTGCGATAATTTATTATGGTATGACTAAAGTTTTAATTCCACTACAAGAAATGGGAATTGAGCAAAACAGAAAATACTTAAGAAATATGTTAGGAGCAAGTATAGATTTTATTATAATTGAGATAGACGAAACATCTAATATTGCAGTTGCTTCTAGAAAAAAAGCTATGAATATAAAACAAGAAATAAACTTTCCAAAATATTATAAAGGTGATATAGTATATGCAACTATAATTTCAATAGGGATAAAACATATAAAAATAAATTGTTTGGGAAAAGATATAAATTTAAGAATAGATGATCTAGCTTATGGATATATTCAAGATGTTAATGAATTATATGCTGTTGGAGATACAATAAATGTAAAAATATTAGAGATTGATAAAGAAAAATATGATTTAAAGGTATCGGTAAAAGAATTATTAGAAAATCCATATAAAAATATAAGGGTATATATAACTGAGGGTGGAGAATATGTTGGAAGTATTACAGGTTATGCACCAAATGGAATTTATATAAAATTAAGGCAAGGAGTAGATGCATTATCAATACTACCAATTTGGATGAAGAAAGCTCCAGAAATTGGAAGTATGGTATCAGTAAGAGTTCATAGTATTGATGAGAAAAAAAGAAAAATATATTGTTCAATTTTAAGAGTAATAAAAAATGAGCAAAATGGAGGATTATATAGTGGAAAAAAATAAAAATAATGATAAGAAAAATGAATTAAAGAAAGATTGCTTATTTTATCAGAAAAATAAATGTTATGCATTAGAAGAATTTGTTTGTGAAAATAAAAAATGCACTTTCTATAAGCCTAACAAAAGATTAAATATGTTGTAAAAAATTTTTTGCGACTATTGAAATGCATTAATAAAAATGTTAATATAAATACATAAAATGTAGTTAGAAAAATCGGAAGATATTAAAACTACAGACTCAAAATCTATATTTTTATGAGTATAGAAATTTAGAAATTGAGGTAAGCAGATATTTTTCTGTAGATACTGCTATTTAATATGGCAGAAAAAGTGTAAGTAGTATAATAAGTTAAATTATTATACTAGAAAAGTCAATAATAAATGATAACGAGTAAATTTATATTTGCTCGTTTTTTGTTTTTTATTGATAAATTAAAAAGAAATGGAGGTGTGAATAGAAAAATTATTTTTATTCAAAAAAATTTTAGGAGGAAAAAGATATGGTTAAAGATTTAATGACCACACACAGCTATCCATTAGCTGGAACTTTAAGAGTTGGAGAAAAGAAAGGAAATCGTCCAACAAGTTTGAACTATTTTACAGTTCATGAAGATTCACATACATCAAATGATGTAATAGAAACTTTTAAAAGGAAATTTGGTGAAAACCCAAAAGAAGTAATAATCAAATTTTTATCAGATGAACCATTTAAAGTTGATTATTTAAGGTATGCGAAATCGCGGACTTCAATGTAAAGGAGATGGAGAAAAGGCATCATATAAAGATAAAACAACAAATGAATGGTGTGAATGTGAATGCTCAGAGGACTGTAAGTATAGAGAAAATGAATGCAAGCTAACAGGAAAACTAGACTTTATTATTAAGGATCTTGATATAGGAGGAGTTTGGAGATTACAAACAAGGAGTCGTAATACAATTAATAACATTTTTAGGGTACTAAATTATTTAAAATGTATGAAACGCGATATTAAAAATTCTTATTTCAAGTTGATAGTTGAGGAAAATGTAATTAATGTTTCTGGAGAAACAAAAAAATTTATTACTTTGAATTTAAGAGAAGTAGTTAATGAAGAACAATTTTTAAAAAATTCGGAAACGAAACAAGAAAATCTGCAGGAGCCTAAGTTATCAAAAAATGTTAATCAAGAAAAAACAAATAAGAAAAAAGATATCACTAAAGATTCTCAAGAAGATAGTAAAAAGCAGGAAAATTTAGAAAAAGAAGATAATGTTTCATCATTACCAAAAGAAGAAAAGAAAACTGAAACTTTAGATGTAGATGAATATGAAAAATGTTTATCATTAGTTGAATTGCAAGATATAAGTATTAAAGATAAAGTATTTAAAAAAGGAATATTTTGTAATATGCAAGACGAAATGATTGAACTAATTATTCACGATGATATTTTAGAAGAAGTTTCTACTTGGGAAATTGGAAGTGCAATAATTCCAATAGATATTATGGAAAAAGGTAATTTTAAAACCCTAAAAGCTTATAAAGATTTAGGAATAATTAAAAAGCAAAAAGTAGGTTAGAAACTAAACTACTTTTGCTTAAAGTTAAAGAAAGGATATTTTGTTATGATAGAAGTTATAAAAAGAGTAGTTGCCATCTTTATGTTACTTCTACTAATCCCAATTCAACTTATGATAAAAATTATAATAATTTTATTAAAAAAAGTCAATGTGAAGACAAATCTAATTTTAAAAAATTTAAGAAAGATATTAAAAGTAAATCAAAAGATAAAAAGCGATAAAAATAATATCGGGTTAAGGATTACAAATGTTTAATAAATTTAAAATTAATGAAATTATTATTTGTAATGGAATTGGAAAATGTTCAGAAAAATATATTCATGAATTAGGGGTTATAGTAGAAAAAGATAGCTATTTTAAAGATTATTGTGTGCTTCTTGAAAATGGAGCAGAAGAATGGTTTGATGAAAAAGACTTAGAGAAAATATAATATAGGAGGTTTATATTTTTATGAAAAACTTAAGTAATGTAATAATATGCGTTGCAAAAAGGGATGTGAAAAGCTTAAAAAATGTTATTCAAATTGTAGATAGTAATTTGTTTAATGTTTGTGATACTGTTAATGAATTTATAGGTAAAGATGGACTAAAATATGTATTTCTTGGATGGAAAAATATAGAGTGGTTTAAGAGCTATATAGATATATGGCTCTTAGAATCCAAACTAATTGAATTTAGACAAAATAATATACCATTTTATTATGTAAGAGTTGGAAGAAAAAATGATGTAGAAGAAAAATTTTTCTATGATGATAATTTCATTTTAAGTAAATCTATATTAGTGAAAAAAATATTAGAATTTGGAGGAATAAAATATGGTAATAAAAAGTTTAGTTATGAAAGGATTTAAAGGGTTTCATGAAGAATATACTGTTGATTTTGATGAAAATCAAACTGTCATAGAAGGTGAAAACTATCAAGGAAAAACGACAATAGGTGAAGCAATTTGTTGGTGCTTTTTAGGTTGTAATCTGTTTGGAAATGAGAAAACAGCTAATTTAATAAATAATAATTCTAATACGGCATATTGTCAAATTACATTTATTGATAATGATGGTGTAGAACATACGCTTTATAGAAGTAAGGGAAAGGAAAATAGTATAATTTTAGACAATCGTAAAGCTGATGTAGAAATGCTTTCAAAATATTATTTAAGTAAGAAAATTTTTCTTTCAGTTTACAATCCATATTATTTTAGTTCTCTAGAACCCAGAGAACAAAGAGATTTATTAAGAGAAATACTTCCATCAATTAATTACGAAGATGCTTTTCAATTATTAGATAAAAGTGAGCAAAATATTTTAGGATATCCTAGAATAGATTTGAATCAATTTATGAAAAGCGCTAGAGAAGACATAAAAGAATTAGAGAAAGAGGAAAATAATTTTTTAGGAAAAATTCAATATGCTAATTCAATAATAAATAATTCTTCAGAAGACGAAAAAGTATTTCAAGACCAAACTTACCTTGATTCTCTAGAGAAAGAATATAACTATATTCTAAATAATAATAAATTTGAAAGTAAATCCGAAGTAAAAGTTAAGTTAGATGATATTGAAACTACAATTATCAAGAAAGAAGAAGAATTTCAAAAATTAGAAAAACAAGCAAAAGAGCAAAAGAAAATTATTGACGATATTGAGGAAAATAAAAGTATTTGCCCATTATGTAAGTCTGAAATTGATAAGCTAAGTTCTAATCAAATAAAGACAAAAACTATAGAAATATTAAATGAATTAATGGCAAATAAAAGCGACTTATTATCAGAAATAAAAAATCTTAAAGCCCAAAAAGCAATCTATACTATTAAATATAACTTTGCAACCAATGATAAAGACATAAAACTTTTAGCATTAAATGAAAAAATAACTAAACTTAAGCTAGAAAAAGAAGAAATACAAAAATTTAATTATGAGATTCAAGCTAATAAAAAAGCTAAAGAAAAAGCAAAAGAAGATTTAAAACTTTTGAATAAATCTTTAGAGGAAAATCGTAATGAAAAAGAAATGCTTAAAATGCAAATTGAAGTTGCTAAAAGTTTAAATATGAAAATTATTGAAAAACAGATAGAAATGGTAAAAGAATATCTTGATAAAGTAAAATTAGTCTTTTATAAAGTAGATCAAGATACAGGAGAGATTAAAGATGACTATAAAATGTTATATGAAGATAAAGAATATAATGTTTTAAGTCTATCAGAGAAATTAAGGGCTTCACTTGAAATTTCAAATTTAATCAATGAAAAAGTAGGTTTAAATGGACCTACTTTTATTGATAATAGTGAAAGTATTACTCACTATAATAAAGAATTTAAAAATCAAGTAATTTTTGCTAAAGTTGTTGAAAAAGAAAAATTAAGATTAGTTGTATAACTTTATGAAAGAAAGGATTTATGAAGTATGAAAGGAATAGAAAGATTAAAAAAGATGTTAGAGGGAAATTTTCAAAAACCCCTCTTTAAAATCTTTATGTATTTAAAGACTAGAGAAGATATGGATGAAAAGTACTTAAATTCAGAAAAAAATTTAACACAAATGTATGAATATATAAGAGCTGAGGCCAAGAAACAAGCAATAAACGGAGTAGCAGTTTTAGATGATCAAGTAGTGTATAGTTTAGCAATACATTATTTTGATGAATCAAATGAGGATTTGGGCTTAAATAAGAAAATAGAAAAATTACAACCGTCTAAACAAGAACAAAAAAGTACTATAGTAGCAACAAAAACCAGTGAAACAGAAAATGATAATCAAATTAGTTTTTTTGCTGAAGGGGGTGTTGCTTAATATGGGATATATAAAAAAATCTGTTAGGGAGAAATTAGTTTTAATGGATGATAATAATACTATGCCTAAAAAATGGGATAAGTTTATAGATGAAGTTAGAATTAATCATAATCTATTAATAAAGGGTAGAAAAAATTTAGTAAAATGTACGAATTGTGATTTTGAATTTATTTCTAAAAAGGAAATAGGAAAATATGACAAGTGTCCAAATTGTAAAAATACTTATCAAATCAGAAGCAACAAATTAAAAAGTGATTATTTTATTGATAGAATTATTTTAATAAATAGAATTAAAGGAGAATTAGTCTATAGGTATTTTGAGATTTATTCTAGATGTAATAAAAATAATAATTATAAGTCTTCATCATCTGTTACTGAATTTGCTAGAACTTTTCCAAGAAATTATACTACTGTTGTTAATGAAAGAATGTCAAAATGTCAGTGTAATATATACATAAATCATTATGGTGATCCTAAGAAATGGAGAGAATACACAAGAAATTACGGCTTCGGAGAAGGAGGTTATGTTTATCCTTATAACTTTAAAGAAGTATTTTCTAATACAAAGTGGAAATATATAAATTTTACAAAATTTATAAAAAAAGTAAATCCAATAAGTTTTAATTATTTATACGAAAATTGTATGTGCTGTGATAGTTTTGAAATGCTTATAAAACTAAAATTATATAATTTAGCAGTTGACGCTTCTAAATTTGCTTCAAATGGTTCGTTTAATCAAATATTTGGAATTTCTAAAGATTACTATGAATTTATGAAAAGAAATAATATAACTTTTGAAGAACTGAAAATATTAAGAACATTAAAAGAAAAAAATATAAGAAAAGTAAGATATTTAAATGAATATGACAGAGATGAAATTATAGACGAAATAGTAAAATATATAAGTATAAATAAATTATATGATTATTTAATTATGAATAAAGGAGATGTGCATTTGAGTACTTATAGAGATTATTTAAAATTTGCTAAGGCACTTGGCTTAGATTTAAATAACAAAAAATATGTATTTCCAGATAATTTACAAAAACGACATGACGAATTAGAAAAGTACTATAAAATACATAATAGAAAGATTTTAAACAATCTGATAAGCAAAAGATATGAATTATTGAAAGAAAATATTTATAAAGATAAAAATTTTATTATTATTCCAGCCAAAAGTGTAGAAGCTTTGGAAGATGAAAGCAGACAACAATCAAATTGTGTAAGGACTTATTCAGAGAAATATGCTGAAGGTAAAGCTGATATTTATTTTATGAGACTTTTAAAATCAAAGAATAAATCACTTGTTACGGTTGAGGTAAGAAATAACAGAGTTGTTCAAAGTAGAACAAAATATAACAATTCGCTAGAAGAAAAACAATTAAAATTTTTGAAACTATGGGAAACAAAAATTTTACAAAAATGTTTAGTTTAATAAAAAAGGAGAGATTTAAATATGAATAGTTATGAAAGTATAATGATTTTAATTCCTGAAATTGAGGAAAAGAGAAAAAATGAAATAATTGAAAAAATTAAAAATTTAATAGTTGAATATTCAAATGGTGCAGTTATAAATCTTGAAGTTGAAGAAATGGGTAAAAAGAAATTGGCCTATGAAATAAAGAAAAAAACTGAGGGTTATTATGTAGTTATCAATTTTATGGCTGAACCAGAAGCAATTAGAGAACTTGAAAGGTATTATCGAATTACAGATGAAATTATGAAGTTTTTAACAATAAGAAAGGAAGGATAGAATTATGAATAAAATTATATTATTAGGAAGATTAACTAAAGATCCAGAAATTTTAATAGGAAAAAATGAAAATAAAGTTGGAAGATTTACTTTGGCAGTTTCAAGGAGATATGCTAAAGAAGGTGAAGAAAAAATAACTGATTTTTTTAATATTGTTACTTTTGGAAAAAGTGCTGAATTTGTTGAAAAATATTTTGGTAAAGGACAACAAGTACTTGTTTTAGGACGAGCAGAGCTAAATCAGTATGAAGATGAAGATGGTAATAATAAAACTAGTTTACAAATAATTGCTGAAGAATTAAATTTTGCAGATGGAAAAAAAGAAGATAAAACCAATAATACAGATGAATTTAATAATTTATATGAAAATGGTCCTATTGCAAATGATGATGAGTTGCCATTTTAATAATGGAGGATAGCTATGGTAAATATTGAAATTAATTTAGAAATAGATACTAGTGAAAAAATTATTTTCATAAGCGAAGAAAATTCTTCAGGAGTTAAAGAAAAATATCATAATATCAAAGAAATTGGTAAATGCTTAGAAGAATATATAAAAACATACTGTGGAAGATATTTTGAAAATTAGAACCAATTGTTATAAAAATAGAGACTATATATCAAATAATAGATGATATATAGTCTTATTTATTGAAAATGGAGGTTTTTACAAAATGACAGCAATAAAAATAATTGAAGAAAATCGCAAGAAAATTGTTGATAAGTTAATTAAAAATATGGAAAAAGGATATATATTTTCGGAATGGATGTGGAATAGAAATGCTTTATTGCCTCAAAATGCTGTGAATGGAATAAAATATAAAGGAATAAATAAATTAAATTTGAGTTTTGCGGCAATAGAAAATAATTATAATGATCCTCGTTGGCTAACATATAAGAAAATACAAGAGTTAGGTTGGAAATTATCAAAAGAATCTAAAGGAAAAGGTGTTCTTTGTGAAAAATGGATTTGGGAACGAAAAGAAAAGGTAATAGACGAAGAAACAGGGAAACCTAAATTAGATATAGATGGAAATGAAATAATAAAAGTAGTAGAATTAAATAAACCAATTATATCTTATTTTTATTTATTTAATGCTAGTTTAATTGAAGGAATAGAGCCTTATTCTAATACAGTAAAGAACCTAAAAGAAAGTAAAATAATAAATGTAGCAGATGAATTTATTTTATCTTCAGAATGTTTAATAGAAGAAAAGTTACAAGAAAGAGCTTATTATACTCCTTTAGATGATAAGATAGTACTTCCACCTAGAAAATATTTTAAGTCAGATGAGGCATTTTTGGGAACTCTTTTACACGAAATGAGCCATTCAACTGGTCATGAAAAGAGATTAAATAGAAATATTTTAAACCTTTTTGGTAGTCCGAAATATGCGTTAGAAGAATTAACTGCAGAACTATCTTGTGTATTTTTAGAAGCTGAATTAGGACTAAATATAGATTTTACAAGGCAGGATCATATTAATTATTTTAGTTCTTGGATTGAAGCTTTAAAAAATGATGCAAATCAATTATACAAAGTTGCTAATAATGCAAGTAAGGCTTGTGATAGATTGTTAGAAAATTATAAAAAGTGTATAGAAATAGATGCGGAAAAAGTTGCTTGTGAGTAGCAAATTTCCAAAAAGATAGATGATTATGAGAGTATTTAAAATAAGAAAATACTCTCATTTTTTTATTTTTTAAAATTTTTTTCTGTTCACATTGATTTTTTATATTTTAATTTTGTAAAATTATATTATAGTAGTCGCGATACTAAAAAATCGAAAGGAGAAAAATCATGAGAAATAGAGATTTGTTTTTTTATACTTATGAAAACAATGAACGAGAATATAATGAAATTACTAATTTAATACTTGAACTTTCAACATTATCAAGAATGACAGATGAGCAAGAAATATTTTTAAAAGATTTATATTTTAGATTATTATTTAGAATAGCTATATTTGAAAAAAGCAATGCTTCAAATGAAGAAATATTAAAAGAACTGGGAGAATTTTTTGATATTGAAAAAATTAATCAAATTAGAACTAAATATTCTTTAGTAATCGAAAAAATTAAAGAAAAAATTGAAGAAGTCGAAAAATAAAGGGGAGGAATGATATTAATGAGCAAATTATTTAATAATAAAAGAAAAGAAAAAATTATTGATATCTTATATTTAGAAAGAAGTTCTGAAATTGAAAAAGAAAATTATAATGATGAGTATAGAGCAACAGAAGTTACAGGTAATAGAATAGAGGAAATGTTAACAAAGTTTTTAAGAGAAAATATGACAAGGGAAAAATTTGAAATTGCTAACCATTATATAGAATCGTTATATGATAGTAGGGAAACTCAAAAAAGTATGTCAAATAAGATATTTTATGGCGCAGGATTTTGCGATGGTATAAAATTATAATGTTTGCAATAAAAATAAATGTAGTGTATTAAACTTGTAATGCACTACATTTATTTTTTACATAATAGAATCTAGAATATTGTTAAAATTTATACAGTATGATAAAATTTAAAAAAAGTAAAAGAGAGGAATAAAAATGAGATTCATTTCTTGGAATGTTAATGGTTTAAAAAATTGTGTGAATAATGGAGAGTTTGAAAAAACATTTGAAAAATTAGATGCTGATTTTTTTTGTATTCAAGAAATAAAATGTAGTAAAAAGATAGAAATTACAGGATTAGAAAAATATGTGCAGTTTTGGAATTTTTCTGAAAAAAGGAAAGGTTATTCTGGAACTGCAATTTTTTCAAAAAAAGAGCCAATAAATGTTATTTATGGAATTAAAGATGAATATGAACAAGATTTAGATAAAGAAGGAAGAATAGTAACTCTTGAATATCCAGAGTTTTATTTAGTAAATTGTTATGTTCCAAATTCAAAACTGAAAAGAGAAAGGTATAATTATAGATTAGAATTTAATGAATTTTTTATAAATTATATAGAGAAATTAAATTTTCAAAAAAATGTGATTATTTGTGGTGATTTTAATGTAGCAAATGAAAATATTGATATTTGTAAAAATTATCGTGATAATACATTAAATAATATTGGTTTTTCTGATGAAGAAAAAACATCATTCAAAGATTTGCTAAATATAGGTTTTATAGATACTTTTAGATATTATCATCCTACATATCAAAAATATTCGTGGTGGTTTAGTGATACTGATAGAGATGGTGATATAGGATGGCGTTTAGACTATTTCTTAATTTCAGAAGAACTGAGAAAAAATATAAGAAAAGCTGATATATTAGATGAAATAAATGGTAGTGATCATTGTCCAATTTTATTAGAATTGAAACTGGAGGAATGATGTTGTGAATTTTAAAAATGTTGAAATCAAATATGTTAATAAAAAAGATAATATAAAATACAGAAAAGCATTTTATAAAAATACTATAGAATTTCCAAAAGAATATTTATCTAAATTTTGGAATGAATTTGATTGGAAATATGCTGAGGATTATATCTTTAAATTACAATGCAGATTAGCAAAAATAGCAAAAAGCAAAGATATATTAGAAATTAGAAAAATGCAAGATAAGATAACAAATTCATTAGAAGCTAAAATGCTATCTGTTAAAAAAGTTTCCGAAAGTTTTAATTCTGCTGGAATAGATAAAGTTAGGTGGAGAGCCGATTATGAAAAAGCAAATGCAGCTTTATGTTTGAATGATAAATATTATGAAGCAATGCCGTTGAGAAATTTTATATTGATAGATAAAAAGAGTGGTAAAGAGAGAAGTGTGGGCGTTCCTACTCTTTATGACAGAGCAATGCACTATTTATATTCATTAGCTCTTGATCCTGTTGCTGAAGTTTGGGCAGATTTTAAATCTTTTGGATTTAGGAAAGGTCGCTCTACCGCAAATGCTCATGCTCATTTAATAGATGCACTTAATGATAGAGAAACTGGAAATTGGGTATTAGTAGCAGATGTTCAATCGTATTATGGAAGCATTAATCATGATTGGTTATTAAAAAATATTCCTATAGATAATAAAATTTTATATCAATTTTTAAAAGCTGGAATAATATTAGAAAATGGTGAGTTATTTCCAACAGAAAATGGAATTTCTTTAGGTTGCTCTATTTCTCCAATTTTAGGAAACATGACATTAGATGGAATTCAAAAATTATTATATGATTTACAGGGTGAAAAAATAACAGATTATAAAAATGGTTGGTGTATTAGATTTGCGGATGATATGGTTATTTTGGCCAGAAGTGAAAATGATGCAGAAAAGTTTAAAGAAGTATTAAGTGATTTTTTGGAGGAAAGAGGATTAAAATTATCGCCAACTAAAACAAAAATAATAAATCTTAATAGTGGAGAAGAATTTACTTTTTTAGCAAGAACATATTATAAAAGAGCTGGAATAATACATAGTAAACCATCATTAAAATCAAAAAATAAATTTAAGGCGGGTTTGGGAGAAATGTTGTTTAATCCAAACACTAAATGGACGCCTCGAAAATTGGTTACAGAAGTTAATCAAAAATTAAATGGTTGGGCTTCTTATCATAGAATAACAGAAGCAAAAGATACTTTTAGAGAGCTTGATACATTTGTTTCAGCGATAGTTTTAAGATTAATAAAAGAACTTTATCCTAAATTAACTAAAAATCAAATTATAAATAGGTTTTATTGGAAAGCATCAGATGGAAAATATAATTTTGCTCTTGCATCAGATAGAAGTTGTAAAATAATAAATTTGATTGATACGATTTTAATAAAAGCCAAAAAAATAGATACATATAAAAATTATTATACAGATACAGATTATTTTCAAGAACTAGAGGATAGGGTTGAGGTTGAAAATGTAACAGGTAGATATAAAGATTTATGGTATAGACAGATGGGAAAGTGTGCTATTTGTGGAAAAGATATTTTAGAATATCAAGACAGAAAAGTAATTTTTAAGAAATTATCAAGAGATACATCTATTAATAATATGATGTATATACATTCTTTCTGTGAGGATTCTGAACTTGTATATGTATATGGAAATTTGGGAGATTTAACATATAAAAATACTATGGATATTATAAATGAGCTTCAAGATTTTGAAAATGGAAATAGACCAAAAACAAAACCAAGTAAATTTGAAAAATTAAGAGCATATTTTCAAAAGGAGAAAAGAAGGACAATTACATTAACCTTTAAAGATATTGAAAAAATATTAGGCTTTAAATTATCCCAAAGTGCGTATATTAATAAAACATATTTTACAGGAGCTAGTAGTTACATTTCAGATACTTGGAAAAGCCAGCAATATGAAATTGATAATTTTGATTTTGAAAATAAAAAAATTACATTTAAGAAATCAAAAATAAATAATGTAAAAATGGAAGCACCCGAATGGTTTAATAGTAGAAAATTAACTCAACAAGATAAGATGGAATTAATATTATATTTAGATGAATTTAAAAGAAAAAAAGGATTATAATATTTAGAAATTTCTTTTAAAAAATTATTTTTAAATATTTTTTCAGAATTATATTGAAAATACTCAAAAACTATGGTAAAATAATTATGTTAATTTATATTGAAAGGCTTTTTATATGAGTAATGAAATAACGGTTAGATTATTGTGCAATATAAATGAAATATGCAATTTATTAGAAAATAAGAATTTTAAAGTTGTTGATAGATTTTTTATGGATGATACATATTATGTTCAAAAAAGTATTGATATATTAAAATTAACTCCTAGAGATATTCTAAAAAACTGTGTTTTAATTAGAGATATTACTCAATATGTTTCTCCAAAAGAGAGTACAAAATTAAAAATGACTTATAAGAAAAAAGAAATTTTAGAGAATGGAGAAATAGTAAGTCAAGAGAATATTAGTGTTGGAATAAATAGTATAGAAGATGGAGAAAAATTTTTAAGTGCAATAGGCTATAAGAAATTGATGAATATTAAAGAAAATGATATTATATATGCTAAAAAAGGATTTGAAATTGCAGTAAAAGATATTATAGATGGTGAAAAATTAATTGAAATAGAAGCCAATAAAACATACGATACTATAGATAAATTAAAACAAATGATAATAAATTTAAGTTTACCAATAGATAAAAACAATTTTTTTGTTAAAAAAGCGGAAATTGAATTAAAGAAAATATTGGGAGATTATTAATGATTAATGTTAAAGATGTAAATTTGAATTTATTAAGATTTTTTATAGCAACAGCAGAATCAAAAAATCTTGCAGAAACAGGAGAAAAATTAGGGTATTCATATTCTACTGTATCGTCCAACATAAGTACACTTGAAAAGCAACTAGGTGTAAAACTTTTTAATAGAAAGCCTTTAGAATTGACGGATGTTGGAAAAGAAATATATGAAACTATAAAGCGTGGTTTTATGGATATTGATTTTGCGATGATTATTGCCAATTCGAGAAACGATATTAATTTTGGAAAGATTAATATTGGTTGTCCTAGTCATATTGTAGAATTTTATTTAATAGATGTACTTTCAAAGGCTTCAAAAAAATATCCTAATTTAAAAATTGATTTGGATACTTCATATGAGTGTGAAAATTTAATCGAAGCATTAAGAGAAAACAAAATTGATTTTGCAATAATCGATAGATTACCAGTGCAATATCAAAAAGAAGTTGAGATTAAAGAAATAAAAAAGAGTAACTACATATTCATAGCAAATAAACAAATTATCATAAATGATATAAATGAATTAAAAAATTATAAGTATATATTATCTGGAGAAAAAAGAGAAAACACTATAAAGTTGTCAAATATTTTAAAAGAGTATGATATAGATTTAGATGTAAGATTAAGATGTGGTATTACAGAACAAAGAGTAAATGCAGCTAAATCTGGAATTGGAATAGCTTATGTTTTAAAAGAAGCAGCTAAAAAGGCTATAGAAAATAAAGAAGTATATGAAGTGAAATTACCAGATTTTATAACATTGCCTAAAGTAAGTTTAGATTTAGTATATATTAAAAATCATTTAACAAAAGTCGATAAAAAATTTATAAATGAGTATATAATAAAAAAAGATTCAAATTAGAATTTTATTATTAAACTTTGAGAAAACCGATAATATTATCGGTTTTTTGAAATTTACAAACATTATTATCCATTATATAATTCAAGTGTCATATAGGAGGCAAAAAAGATGAATTATATAATGGATCAAGAATTTAAAGACTATTTTGGTGAAAATTTAAAACAAGTATTTTTATATTTGGTAGATGCTTGCAATTTAAGCTGTGTCCAATGTTTGTATAAATTAGATATAGGATTTCAAGCCAGTAAAAAAGAAATAGATTTTGAAGATGCAGTAAAGTTAATTAGTGATTTTAGAGAGATGGGTGCAAAAAAATTAACTCTTATGGGTGGTGAACCAACACTGTATAAATCTTTACTTGAATTGATTAAAAAATCAAAAGAATTAGGTTATGAATATGTAAGAATAGATACTAATGGTCAATTTGATAGCAAATTATTAGAAAAAACAGAATTTAAAATGTTAGATGAAGTAACATTTTCAATGGATGGACCAACAGCTCAAATCAATGATCCAATAAGGGGAAAAGGCTCATTTGAAAAATGCGTTGCTAATATAAAAAGAGCAAAAGAGTTAGGCTATAATATTGATATAACTTCTTGTATTAGTAAAGAAATGATAAAAAGAGATGAAAATGGAAATTTATATCTAGACAGAATGATACGATTTGCTGAAGAACTAGGAATAGAGAAAATTAATTTTCACAATTTGTTTAAAACTGGTGTACCTAGAGATTATTTTACTGGAAATATAGATATCAGTGTTGATGATTGGTTTGAAGTAAAAGAAGAAATAGAACAGAAAATTGAAAACAATGAATATAAAATTCCAGTTAGAATACCATCATCTTTTACAACTAAAGAAAAATTCTTAAGAAATCCAGAATATTATGGATTCTGTGTATGTAAAACAAGAAGTAGTATTTTGGTACATCCAAATGGAATATTAAGAATTTGTCCTTTATTAATAGGAACTCCTTATCGGTATTGCAAGATATTATGATAATAAAATTAAATGGGATAATTCTCCAACAAATGAGTTATCTGGAATAGAATTAAATAAAAATACACCTTGCGCAACACAATATAAGCATAATAAATTTGGAAAATATGTTCCAGTATGTTGCTCATTTAAGCCAAAACAAGAAGAAAAAGTGTGGAAAGAACTTAATTGGGAAGAAAAAACAAGTGGAGATAAAATTAGAACTATTATTGCTCATAATGACGATAATATTATAAATAAAATTGTGCAAATTTTGAACAAGAGAGAGGATGTAGAAATAATTGCTATTACATCTACACCAGAAAACACTTATAAAAAAATTATTGAAATGAAACCTGAAATGGTATTTGCTAAATATGATTTTGGAACTGAAAAAAATGGTTTGGATATAGTAAAAAAATCTAAAGAAGCTTTAGAAGAATATATACCTGTATTTAATATGATAGATTCAAATGTTCCAAAAGATGATTATATAGAAATGAAGAAAATTGCTGGAGATAAAATAAATACGGTAATTAGAGAAAATACTGAAACAAGATATAATGATATAATTGATGATTATAAAGAATACTTAAATAATAATATTGAAATATAAAATTAAAAAGGTAGATTATTCAATTTTAGAATATTCTACCTTTATGTTTTATATTTATTAAATAAAATACAATTCTTTCAAGAAAATCTTTTAATGATATATCTTTATATAATAGATTCTTTAATTCATTTGGACAATTATATATGTGAGTATTATTAAATGGGCGTATAGAGCTTTTTAAAGCATCTCTAATTCTTGTTTCTGGAACTTGATATTTAAAAGAAAGATATTTAAAAATGTTTGTTAGAAATTCGAGTTCTTCTGGTCTATAATAGCAATAAATAATAGCATCTTTCATATATCTGTAGCCAGCAGACATACAATTAAAATTAAGAGATTGCAATAGCCAATCAATCTCTCCAAATTCCAAATCAGGAGTGTTGTGATCAACAGACATTGTCTTTATAATTTCAATTAGTTCACTATTTATAGGTTTATAAATAATTTTATTAACTTTTGAGACATTATTTAATTTTAAATTATAATTTCTATCTAAAGTCAAAATTAAATTGCAATTTTTTTCTTCAAGTGGTGAATAAGATAGAATATCAATAACATTCTCAATAGACAAATCTGTTAAATTATTATCAATAACAGCTATATCTGGATTAGTTTTCCAATATTGGTCTATGATTTGCTTACCTGTATAAACATTATAAATTTCAAAATCTTTATCATTTGTAAGATTGTTTTGCAGAAAATCTATTTCTTTGATATCTCTGTTTCCAATAAGTAGATTTACCATTTTTCTCCTCACAAATGTAATTTATTGTAATTATAAATATAGTGCATTATATCACACTTATTATGTCAATTCAATATTTTTCAGAATATATTTTTAACTTTTTTCACAGTAAACCCATAGAGTAGTTATAAAAACTCATTGTATAGGAATAAAAATTAAAGTAAAGCATTGTCTATAGACTATGCTCTTTTACATCTAAATTGACATATTATGTAAACTATGGTATAATTATAAATGGTACTGTAATAGAGAAACAGAAATTTTAAATTTGTTCATTCAAAAGTTGAAGCAAAATACTTTATATGTTTTCTTAAAGAAAAATATAAAAGGAGGAAATGATTAGTGAAAATACCAAGTGAGGTTAAATTAACTTATCATGCTAGGCAAAGACTTGATGAAAGAAAGGAAGAAAATAGTTATTACAATACTAGAAATCTAATAAAAAGTTCTTGTAAATGGTATAATAGAGATGATTTTATAAAAAACAGCAATTTGTATTTACATTCTTTATATGTATGTAGAAAATCACATCAAATTGGTTATATAACAGATGGAAGAATTGAAGTAGTATATAATAAGAATTCAAAAATTGCCATTACAATATTAAAATTAGATGAAAAATTTTTACCAATTACAAAATTTATTAAGCCAGAAATTTTAGAAAAAGTTAAAATAAAAAAAGAGCAAAAAAGATTGAAAAAAATTTCAGATTTAGAATATTGTTCATAAAACAATAAAGTTATAGATACTAATGAGAATATGACAATTAAAGAATTAGTTAATGAAATACAAGTAGTTTAATTAGTTAAAAAAGGAGTTAAATAATGAAAAAATATTATAAAGATGAATATTGTGAAAGTATAATTGTAGAATCAGAAGAAATGTTAAAACACAGAAAATTTGATGAAAAATATATAAGAGGACTTATTGGAAAACAAAAAGGTAAATTAAGTATTAAATCAAAATACTATGATGGAAATATTGCAGAAGCAAATTGGAGTTTATTAGTAGATGATTCTAAAATAGAAAAACTTGATGAAACAGTTGACGCTATAGATTTACTTTATGGATTAGATGAGTTTCCTGATAAAGAACCTGATAGAGAAAAAGATGCAGAATACGAATATGTATTTATACCATCCTATTATGCAGTAAAAATGTTGATTTTATATTATTTAGATAATTCAGAAAAAGCAAAAAGAATTTATGGCTTAAAAAATGCTGTGGTAACACGAAAAAGGAAGAAATTTTATGGTGGATTGCCATTTATATTAAGATATATTGGTGGCGACTATGAAGATGAGCGTATTGATTTCGGTAATATTATAGGTGAAGTACTTGATACATATGAAACTCGTAATACAGA
>CANQAH010000028.1 GCA_947588885.1 uncultured Clostridia bacterium | reverse complement strand
GCTTACAAACTAGTTTTTTATAATTTGGAAGCTGCGACAGCAAGGAAGACAAAAATATTTTTACTTTTTTAATAACCTAAACTTATTTTTTATCTGTAAAGCTAATAAAATCAATATTTTTATTTACAATTAACATAAAATGTATTATAATTGTCGCATGCTCAAACTTAAACATTCTTTAACAAAGCATTATTATGAATGTTAAAGTCTAGAGTAAATAATTGAAAGAGAGGTAATGCTTATGAACTTAGGCAACCCAATTAAACAGGGAAAAGTTTGTGACGTTTACGCCGGCAATTACTTTCTTATGGAAAGAACAGACCGGTTCTCTGTAGACGATGCAAACCTTCCCGGCACCATTCAGTACAAGGGACTTATTTTGAATCAGATCTCTAAGAAATGGATGGAAATGACAAGTCACATTGTAAAAAACCATCTCTTGGCGACTGATGCAAAAACCCTGCTCATTCTCGGAGCTAAACCAGATCAGATTGGAAGAGTCGTTGCCACAGAAAAATGCATCCCTATCCCCTTTGAAATTATTTGGCGCAGATATTATATCGAAAAATCTGGCAGCTGGAAATCATATAAGGAAAATGGGACAATCTGCGGTATCAACCTTCCGCCCGGATTAAAAAATTCGCAGGAACTGCCAATACCTATCTTCACACCATCAACAAAAGAAGACAATGGCGGGCATGATGTTAATATCTCATTTGCTGAGATGAAAGTTCGCATGAGAAAGTTCATTCGTGATCTTTACAGTGAATCGATCTTTTCTCCAAGCAGCGGTAACTACATCAATTGCGTCAGATGTGAGAAAGCACCAACTTCTGAAGATGACTGTGACAAAGTTGCTGATACTCTCTCTGAACAGATTGTGCGAATTTCTGGAGGACTCTACGATTTTGCCTATAATTATGCCTATAAAAAAGGCATTATTCTGGCGGATACTAAGTTGGAGTTCGGTCTTGATTCTAATTTCGAGCTGACACTTATTGACGAAGCATTTACTCCTGATTCGAGCCGCTTCTGGAGCGTCAAAGACTATGAAGTTGGCGTTGATCAGAAGAGTATGGATAAGCAGTATCTGCGGGACTATGTACATAACGTTTTGAATTGGCATGGTCTGCAGGATGGTCCGGCACCTGTTGTTCCTGGTGGAGTTAAACGCGCTGTTTCTCAAATCTATTGTGACATTTTTGAGCAGCTCTTTGGTGCAAGCATCGATGAACTGACTGAAAATCTCTTATATGAGTGGCACGTTGCTCAGATGGAATTAGGGATACTCTCGTAAAATTTACTTTAATGAAAAAAGTGGCGCTGTGTGATTTTCACACAGCGCCACTGCCTTTATATTTTCCAAATTTCCTATAATATACAGTAAACTTTACTAAATTATATTTACCTAATAAATATTATAGACTTATACTTTCCTCTCTTTTCTTACTCTTAATTTTATCTATTAATTTCTCCATTGTTTTCTTCCTGTCTGAATATGTACTTGTTCCAAATTCTATATATTCACTAGGTAATCCTTCCAAATTAGATAAAATACTGCTAATATCCTCTTCTGAAACATTTTGAACAATTCCAGTCATAAATTCTAATGTTTCTTCTGGATAATGCTCACTTAAATATTGTAACATAATATCATAAGTTACCTTTTCAGGATGTCCAGGAATTCCTATTCTTGATGTTAATAAGCTTTTTGAAACATCTTGAACATTATTTTTATCTACTGAATTTTTTATTAAATCCTGATTTTCATATAATCCTAAAACTCTTTCATTGTCATATGCAGGATATAATCGCAAATTATTTGTTGAAACATCTCTTGCTATGCTCCAATTTTCATCGTGTCTATCATTATTTCCAAAAGCACAATCATAAACAACCATTTGTATCATTTGCCTTTTAAACTGTTTAATCTCATTTTCTGGAACTTTTTCTCTTCTCAAAATAAATTCTATAGCTGAAAGAATTATTTCTATATTGTTATTATTAGTTTCTGGTGAAAACTTTTGGTTTGCTAATACTGAATATGCATCAGGATATAAAGCTCTAAATTTGTCAATTATAATGTTGCCAGGAATTAATGTTTCATTTCTATGTAAATCACTATAACTTATACATCCTTCTTTTAATTGTATTACACCATGTGTGTATTTATTTTTTTCAGTATGTACTCTCACTAATTCTGCTTTACATACAGGCATATTTGTTTTTTCAGCTAAAATACTTCCAACTGTTTCTCCATAATGATTGCCACAAAATAATTCTAAAGAATGTCCATATTCTTTTCTTCGTGGTTTAAAAAGTCCTCTTTCATTTCGATTAAATTCTTTTTTGAAATTTTCTTTATTTTCCATCCAAAGTTTAAATTTCAGCATTCCTTGTTTTTCATAGTATAAAGGAATATAGCTATCTATATTTCTAAAACTATACATCGTATTATTTCTCCTTTTCTAATATAAAATGGTCTGTTAATAGTTTTCCTTTCGTTTTTTCTAAATATTTCATTTCATCAAATGTGTTTAAATCTAGATCTTCTAAAAGGCAATTCATTTCATCTTCATCATATGTTTCAATCTTTGGTATTCTTATTTTAAACATTGAAAATAATATTTCACTTTCATATATCTTATTAAAATCTGAAAATGGTATTGTTACCATAGAAAAGCCATTTTTTTGTGCTTCTTCTACATGTTGCTTACTTAATTTAAAATAATATTTATTATCATTTCTACAAAGTGCACCAATAATATATTTTTTTCCATTTATAGGGCATTCCCATTTTAAATATAATATATCCATATTTACCTCCAATTAAATTTCTTGTCCTTCAGTTTTTCTTTCTGCATAAAATTGGTTTAATGTTTGAATAATATTTGTAATTCTTGATGTATGAATTTCTTTAGCAAAGATTTTATAGCAATCATCAAGTCCTTCACAATTTTCTAAAATTTCATCTAAATCTTTTTCTTTAAATGATAAAATTTTATCTAACGCTTTTTTAGTACTAACTGGATATGCTGATAATAAATATTTAATCATATTATTATAGTTTACTTTTTCATTTGTTGATTGGAATCCCATTCTAGAATTTAGTACTTGATTTGAATAATCATTTATTGCCCTTTCATCTGTAATAATTTTTTCTACGACATCTTTTCTTTCCATAAATCCTAAAATTCTTTCATTATCAAACATTGGATATATGTCTGCTTTACTAGATTTTGGGTCATTCGTATTTTTGATAATAATTCCCCAATTTTCGTCATTTCTATCAGAATTACCAAATGCGCAGTCAAATACTACCATTTGTATAAAGTTATCACAAATTCTATTAATTTCTTCTTTTGAACATTTTACATGTTCTTCCAAATAATATTTTAATGCAGGAATTATAATGTCTATATTATTATTTTTACTTGAAGGTAACCTATCCTTTAATGCTTCTCTACCATAATATTCCATTATTGTCATGCCATGTATTAACTGCTCATTGTTTTCAGTATGTATGTAGCTAATACATCCTTCTGCTATTTCATTTTTTCCTGTATACCTATTTCTAAAATTTCTCTTGGCTAATTCTACTTTGCATGCCGGTATACCAATTTTTTCTGAAATTTTATATGCTACAAATTCTCCGTAATGATTTGCAAATCTATATTTTTTATTGTTCCTTCTTTTTTTAAATGATTCATGCATTGGTTTAAAAATCCCTCGTTTGGGCGAAGAATCAGAATTCTCTTCTTCTGTTCTTCTTTCGACCGCAATTTTTCCTTTAACATCTCCTACATAAACGTCAGTTAATTTTGCAAAATGTGGAGGATTTGCATCTATAAAATTATATTTTTGACTGTTATTTGACATAATTTAACTCTCTTTCATATTTTCCAATTCTTTAATTTTGTCTCTTAATTCAGCAGCTTTTTCAAATTCCATATTTGAAGCTGCTTTTAGCATCTCATCAGTTAGCCTATTTATAATATCTTCTGTTGTCTCATTTTCGTCAATTTTATATTCATTAGAAATGTCCTCAACTATGCTGGCTTTTATTAAATCCCTAACTGATTTTTTAATTGTTTGAGGTGTAATATTGTTTTTAATATTATACTCCTCTTGTATTTTTCTTCTTCTATTTGTTTCAGTTATAGCTTTTTCCATTGATTCAGTAAGTTCGTCTGCATACATTATTACTTTACCTTCAGTGTTTCTTGCTGCACGTCCTATAGTTTGAATTAACGATCTTTCAGACCTCAAAAATCCTTCTTTATCTGCATCTAGTATAGCAACTAATGATACTTCTGGCAAATCCAAGCCTTCTCTTAAAAGATTTATTCCAACTAGAACATCAAACTCACCAATACGTAAATCTCTAATAATTTCCATTCTTTCTAAAGCTTTTATCTCAGAATGCATGTATCTAACTCTAATTCCTGCATTTCTTAAATAAGCAGTCAAATCTTCTGCCATTTTTTTAGTAAGTGTTGTAACTAAAACTCTTTCTTGTTTTTCCACTCTTTCATTTATTTGAATAATTAAATCATCTATTTGATTTTCTACTGGTTTTACTTCAATTTTTGGATCAAGTAATCCAGTTGGTCTAATAATTTGTTCAACAACATTTTCTTTTGAATGTTCTTTTTCATATTCTGCTGGTGTTGCACTTACAAATATACATTGATTAATTCTATCTTCAAATTCGTTAAACTTTAATGGTCTGTTATCATATGCTGAAGGCAGTCTAAATCCATATGTAACTAATGAATCCTTTCTAGCTCTATCACCGTTATACATAGCTCTTACTTGAGGAATTGTAGCATGTGATTCATCTATTAGTAATAAAAAGTCATCAGGGAAATAATCAAATAATGTATATGGTGCACTTCCTGCTGGTCTACCACTTATATGTCTTGAATAATTTTCAATTCCCTGGCAAAAACCTGTTTCTTTAAGCATTTCTATATCAAAATTTGTTCTTTCTTCAATTCTTTGTGCCTCAATTAATTTGTTATTTCCTTTAAAATATTCAACCCTTTCTTCCATTTCTTGTTCTATTGTTATTAATGCTTTTTCTAGTTTATCTTTACTTGTTACATAGTGCGAATTTGGAAATATCATAACATGTTCTCTTGTTGCAATAGTTTTTCCTGTTAATGGATTAATTTCAGATATTTTTTCTATTTCATCTCCCCAAAATTCTACTCTAATTGCTTGTTCTTCTTGATTTGAAGGATATATTTCAAGTATGTCTCCCTTTGCTCTGAAAGTTCCTCTTTTAAAATCCATTTCATTTCTTGTATATTGCATATTTACAAGTTTTTTCATTATTTGATTTCTTTCTTTTTGCATTCCTGGACGTAATGAAACTATCATATTTTCATAGTCTATCGGATCACCTAAACCATATATGCATGATACAGAAGCAACAACTATTACATCTTTTGATTCAAATAAAGATGCTGTTGCAGAATGTCTTAATTTATCTATTTCATCATTTATTGATGCATCTTTTTCGATATATGTATCTGATGAAGCTATATAAGCTTCAGGTTGATAATAGTCATAATAAGACACAAAATATTCAACTCTATTTTCTGGAAAAAATTCTTTAAATTCAGAATATAACTGTCCTGCAAGGGTTTTATTATGTGCAAGAATTAATGTAGGTTTTTGAACCTTCTCAATTATGTTTGCCATCGTAAAAGTTTTTCCTGAACCAGTTACACCAAGTAGGGTTTGAAATTTTTTCCCTTCTTGTATTCCTTTACTTAAATATTCAATTGCTTGAGGCTGATCACCTGTTGGTTTATATTCTGATATTAGTTTAAACATTTTTGCTCCTTTATGCACTACTATATCTATCAAATTAAAAATTCGTATATTCTTTATTTTAAGCTACACATGTTTTAATTTTTTAAAAGCTATATTTAAAGTATTTTACCATTTTTCAATAAAAAACACAAGGTATCTATCTACCTTGTATTTTATTATGATATTATTAATATTTTTATAATATTATTTCATTTTTTTATTGAATTATTTGATATTTGTATTTCCATGCTAATATTCTAAGAACTGCTTTATCTATCGTTTCTTCTGGAATTCTTCCATCATTTACAGCTTTTATAACTTCTTCTCTTTGACGAATAAAATCAAAACTAATAAGCATGTCATTTCCAGCAATTAATGCTTGAACAGCACTTTCTCCCTCATCTGCATATGATTTAACTGCATCCATTGACAAATCATCAGTTATTATAATTCCTGAAAAATTAAGTTCATTTCTTATAATATTATGTACATTTTCTGATAAAGAAGCTGGTTTGTTTGGATCCATTGATGTTACTACATTATGACTTACTAATATGCATGGTCCACCTGCCTCAATTCCACTTATAAATGGTAAAAAATCTGAATTTTCAAAAACATTATAATCTCTCTCATCAATTGCGACTCCTGTATGAGTATCAACATTGTCACCATATCCAGAGAAATGCTTCATTGTAGAAATCATTCCATCATTGTTCATTGTTTTTATTAGTTCTGATACATATGTAGCAGTTTCTTCTGCACTTCTTCCATAAGATCTTTTATATATATAAGAGGAAGATTGCGTTGGTACATCAGCTACAGGAGCTAGATTCATATTTATTCCTATACTTTTAAGTAAAAGCGATTTTTCTTTTGAATCTTCTATAATTTCTGGTAATCCTCCATTTTCAAATAACCTTTGAGGAGATAAGAATTTAGATGAGCGAAATGCAGAATATCTGCTTACTCTAACAACAGTTCCTCCTTCTTCATCAACGGCCAATGCTAGTTTGATTTTGCTGGCATTCTGACAGTCTTGCAATTTTTTTAATATAGAATCTTTATTTTCATTTTTAAAATCTTTTTCATACAATACATAGCCACCAGGATTATAATTCTTTATTTCTTCAATTACTCCATTACTTGGGAATTTAGCTAAAAAAATTTGTCCAACTTTTTCTTCTAAAGTCATAGTTTGTAGCAAGCTTTCTGCTTTCTCATAATAATTTTCAAATATGTCATTGCTTTTTTCTTTTAGAGGTCTTTTTATATTATCCGAAATAATATTTTCATTGTTATTTACTTGATTTTGCTTATATACATCGTTTTGCTGGCTGATATACTGATTTTTGTAGTTATTCTTTTTATTTATTATTATAACTGAGGCGCTTGCAATTATTATTAATATAATGATTATTCTTACATATATTTTTTTGTTCATTATATATCTATCCTTTCACCATATTCAGCAATTTATTGAAAAAATTTTCAATATTTTTCGTTTACTACTTTATACTTACATTTTATTTAGTTTAATTTATATTTATTCATCTGAAATTTCTGGTGGAGTAATTGTATTTTGGTCTGGTTTAGGAGATGGCGTTTCTTCTGGTGTAGGTTCCGGTTCCTTCTCATCCGGATCATTTCCTGGACCTGAAGTATCTGGTGATGGACTAGGTTCATTTGGTTCTTTTGAAGGCTGAGTTGGTGCAGTTGACGGTTTATTTGTTTCGTCTTTTTGGACCGGTTGATTTTTCCATGGATTATTTCCATCTGGATCTGTTGGATCCCAATTTCTACATTCGACATTTGATGATATTTTTTGTGCTGATGGTTTGCCTAAAGGTCCTGGATTTGATGAAGAATAAAATTCTACATATGTTCCAATTGCACAATTATCATATATCCACTTTGTATCTCTGACTGTTAGTCTAATACATCCTGCTGATGCAGTTGTACCTAATTTATCATATTCTTGATATTCTAATGTTCCAGCATTTTGGCTATAGTATGGGACTGAATGAAATAATATACTACCAGTAATTGTTGTTGCATATTGACCATACACACCACCAAATAAAGCACGCCATCTAAATTTTCTTATTGTACGATAAATTCCGCTTCTTGGAGTTGCTGTTCCTGTAGAGCATACAAAAGCTTTAACTGGTATTGTATAATCTCCATTTCCATCTTTTTGATATATTGTAACAACATTGGCTGTATAATTTATTTTTATGTAATATGTTGGACCAGAATTATTTGCTTTTTTCTTTTCTATTAATTTTTTACTTATTTTTTGTGACTCGTCAGCCTTTACATCAACTTCTTTTCCTAAATCAACTTGAACCGGTATTTTATCTTCTTCAGGTTGAATTTCTTCTAATTCTTCACTATCTTTAAAAGTTATTGGTGCACTATTACTTCTTAAAGAATATTGTTTATTCAAATTATCAATATTATTTTTAAAACTTTGCAATACTTTATTCAATTCTTTTGTTCTTGTTCTTTGAGTTGCATATATTGTTGAAATTGAAACAAGTATTGTCATTATAACCATTATTAAAATTACTATTATTTGTTTTATTGGTACATTTGTTTTTTTAAATCTTTTTCTCATTAATTATTCCTTATTATTTTTAAATTTATTATCTTATAGGAAAATTCTCCGAATTTCCTATAAGATAAAGGCTTCGCCAGATTTGCACACAAATTTTTTAACAAAAATTTGGCACACAGAACAAAGACGCGTACTTTGCAATAAATTTATATAGTATGACATATAAAAATGTCCGCTTTTGTTCTTCCATGGATTTTGCGGTTCTTTTGGAGCCCAGTTTTAATCTTCTTCACTTATATTAAATTGGCATTTTCTCTATGCTTTTTTCTATTAATATAATTCTATGATTGCGTTTATTTTATATGTTTCTTTTTCTGAAATCACAACTATATGCTTTTCACCTTGTTTAGCATATTCACATTTTACTGTGTCTCCAAGCGGTATTTCTTTTTTATATGAAATTCTGATATTATCATATGGTCTATTTTCATAAACATCTAATGGTAATGCTTCAAAAGCTAAAGTTAAATAGTATGTATTATGCATATGATTGTTTATGTCAATATCTTTTCTTCCAACTGTATATTCATATGTATTTGAAAATTCTTTTGGAACTTCAATTTTTGAAATATTTCTTTCTTCAAATACAGATTCTTCTTCAGGAGCATATTTATTTTTTACTTCATCTGTTAATCTAACAATACTTCTTTTATTAATATCCATTAGAGCCCATTTTGATGTTGCTATTATGCATAATTCTCCTTTTGAATTTAAAACTCTATAATCTCTATAAGTAAATGCTTTTTGAAAGTCTCTTCCCCATGTTTCTACTTTCAATGGTTCTGAGTAAATAGGTCTTTTTATAACTTTAGCTTGCCAATCAGACAATATCCATGATACACCAGTTCTTTCTATGTCTAAGGCTCCATAACCAGCTACATTTGAATGTTCTCCACCAACATTTTCTAGAATTTCTAGTATTGTCTCATTTTTTATTAAACAATTTTTTCCTATATCTTTTAAACCGGTTTTTACTTCGCTCTTAAAAATCATTTTTGTTTTCCTTTCTAAAACTTTTTTTATTATATAATAAAATTTGTTTTTTTAAAAGTTATTATGATATAATATTTTTATCTTATAGGAAAGTTCTCCGAATTTCCTATAAGATAAAGGCTTCGCCGCAAATCCACACAAAATTTCTAAAGAAATTTTGGCGGCGAACAATTAACGCGGACTTTGCAATGAAATTAAATAGTGTGATATATAAAAATGTCCGCTATTGTTCTTGTTAAATAGAAAATTTCTTTGACTTTTCTATTTGGTTTGCTACAAGTTATTTATTATCGAGGAACTTTATGGAAGATTTTGATAGTTTTATATATTTAAAAGAAAATGAAATTCCTAAAAAAAGAAGTATTAAAAAGATACTTATTTTTTTGCTAGTATCAGTATTTATTGGCCTAGCTATTGCTTTATTTTTAAGATATTTTTTATTCACGCCTGCTACTGTTAGCAATGTATCAATGATGCCAACTTTTAAAGAAAATGATGTTATTATGTTGAGTCGTTTGCCAAAAACTACAGGTGAAAAGCTTGAACGTGGTGACATTGTTGCATTTGAAGCACCTTCAAAATTATATTTTGAAAAAAATGAAATTAATAAATCTTTTCCTGCTGCTAGTTATTCTATTGCAAATCATTCTATTTTGTACTATTTACTAGATGTTGGAAAGATTACTTATATTAAAAGAGTTGTAGGTTTACCTGGTGATCATATAGAAATAGAAAAAGGAACTGTTTATATTAATGATAAGCCAGAAAAAGATTATTATTCAGTTCCAAATTATAATACTTCAGCTGGTACTTTTAACGAAATTGTTATTCCAAATGATTATTTATACCTTTTAGGTGACAATAGGCCTGAAAGTTTGGATTCTCGTAGTTTTGGTTGTATTCCTATTAGTAAAATTGAAGGAAAATATTTATTTAAATTAAAGAAATCAAAATAAACAATAGCAATAAATATCCGCCCGTAAAACGGGCGGATATTTATTTCATTTATTATATAATTTTTCCTCCACCTAAAACTATATCATCTATGTAAAATACTGCTGATTGTCCAGGTGTAATTGCTCTTTGTGGTTCATCAAATTTTACTTTTATTATATCTTCTTCTTGAATTATTTTTGCTTTTGCTGTCTTTGATGAATACCTTGTTTTTACATCAACTTCTATTTCATTATCTATTTTATCAAATAAAAGAAGATTAATATCTGTTACTTTAAATTCTTTTGTATATAGCTCATTTTCTTCTCCGACAATTACCTGATTTTTATCTTTATTAAATCCAATAACGAATAGTGGTACAGCATTTGATATTCCTAGTCCTTTTCTCTGACCTATTGTGTAGTTGTATAATCCTGTATGTTTTCCTAGTATTTTTCCTTTTGAATCTACTATGTCTCCATTTATTGGTTTGATATCTGAATTATTTTCTAGGAATTTTTTATAATTTCCATCTGGTATAAAACATATATCTTCACTATCAGGTTTATTGGCAACTTTTAAATTGTTTTCTCTTGCTATTTGTCTTATTTGTTCTTTATCTTCAAAATCTGCAAGTGGAAATAAAATATGCTCTATTAATCCTTTAGGTATATTCCATAAAACATAGCTTTGATCTTTCTTTCCTGCCTTTGACTTTTTTAAAACCCATCTATTATATTTTTCACTATATTCTGTTTTGGCATAATGTCCTGTTGCAATATAATTGCAACCTAATTCTTCAGCTTTTTCATACATTAATCCAAATTTCATATATTTATTACATTCTATACATGGATTTGGAGTTCTACAATTTTTGTAACAATCTATAAAATCATCTATTACATATTTTTTAAATTCATCTTTATAGTTATATGTAAAGTGAGGTATTCCAATTGATGTACATATATTTTTAGCATCTATATATGTATTAACATTGCAACAGCTGCCACCGTTAAATAATTCAAGTGTTGTACCTATTACTTCATATCCATTATTTTTTAGAAGTAATGCTGATACTGAACTATCAACGCCTCCACTCATTCCTAATAATACTTTTTTATTTTCCATAATTTTTCCTTTTTAGTGACAACAGTTTATTGATCCTTTTCCATCACTATTTTTATTTATCATATCTTCTAATGTGTGCCATGCAAGTAGTGCACATTTTACTCTTGCTGGCATGTTTGAAATATTTTTGAAAGCAATAGCATCTTCTAGTTTTTCAAGCTCCTTTTCGTCAGTTATTTCTCTTTTTATCATTTTAATAAAAGTATCAATTATTTCTTTTGCTTCCTCTATTGTTTTTCCTTTTAATGTATCAATCATAATTGATGTAGATGCTTGAGAAATAGCACATCCATGACCAGTAAATGCCATATCTTCAATTACGTTATTATTAACCTTTAATTCTAAAGTTATTTCATCTCCACAATTTGGATTATGTCCTAGTTCTGAAAAATCAGCTTGATCTAATTTTTTCTTGTTGTATGAGTTCATACTATGTTCCATTATTAGATCATTATACATTTCTGTTAAATCGTCCATTATTTCTCCTTTGTTATATATTTTTTAAACATATCATATGATTTATTTAGGCCTTTAACTAAGTTGTCTACATCTTCTTTAGTATTATAAAAATAGAAACTTGCTCTACATGTTGAATCTATTCCTAGAAATCTCATAAGTGGTTGTGCACAGTGATTTCCTGAACGCACACATACTCCCTCAGAATCTAAAATACTTGCAACATCATGAGGGTGAACACCATTTATGTTAAATGAAATTACACTTGAATGATTATTTTTATTTGGAGTCATATAAAGTGTTAGGAAATCTAATTTTAATAACTCTTCGCGTGCATAATCTACTACTTCTTTTTCTATTTCATGTATTTTATCATATCCTATATTTTCAATATAATCTATAGCTGCACCTAAACCTATTACACCTTCAACATTTTGAGTACCTGCTTCAAATTTATTTGGTAATGGTGCAAATGTTGTATCTTGTTCATATACGTATTCAATCATATCGCCACCCATTATAAATGGATTCATTCTATTTAGTAATTCTTTTTTACCATATAATACACCAATTCCAAGTGGTGCTAACATCTTGTGTCCTGAAAATACAAGAAAATCGGTATTTAATTCTTGTACATCTATTTTCATATGTGGAATGCTTTGAGAAGCATCTATAATTACTATTGCACCCTTTTTATGTGCATAATCTATTATTTTCTTTACATTATTTATTGTACCTAAAACATTTGAAACATGTGTTATTCCTACTATCTTAGTTTTGTCTGTAATCTTTTTTTCTATTTCTTCATCTGAAAGTTCAAATTCTTCATTTATATACATATAATTAAGTTTACTTCCAGTTGTTTTAGCAACTTTTTGCCAAGGAACTAAGTTTGAATGATGTTCCATTATTGATATAACAATTTCATCATCTTTTTTTAAGTTTTCCATTCCATATGAATATGCAAGAAGATTCAAACTTTCGGTTGCATTTTTAGAAAATATTATTTCTTCTCTATTTTTTGCATTAATAAACTTAGCTATTTTAGTTCTCGTATTTTCATATTCTTCTGTTGCTTCAATACTTAATGAATATGCTCCTCTGTGAGGATTTGCATTATATCTTTCATAGTAATCTTTAATTGCTTCAATTACTTGTATTGGTTTTTGTGTTGTTGCTCCACTATCTAAATATGATATATTTCTATTTTCTAAAATCGGAAAATCTTTTTTAAAGTTATCCATAATTTCTCCTTTAATCTAATCTACTATCTATTTCATATATAATTTCATTTTTTAGTTTTTCATTTTTTATGTTTTCTAATATTTTATTAAATCTAGCTTTTACAATTAATTTCATAGCTTCTTTATATTCAAATCCTCTAGACATAATATAAAATAATTGGTTGTCATCTACTTTTCCTGTTGCTGTACTGTGATTTCCTTCAACGTCTTCCTCAGAACAAAGTAACATAGGTAATGCAATTGATCTTGCTTTATCTGAAAGTAATGTACAAAATTCATTTTCATTACCTTTTGCCTTCTTACTTCCTTTTTTGAAATTTATTGTTCCTTTGAAATTCTTTTTTGAAGTATCTTTTAATGCACCTTGAACATCTATGTCAATATTAGTTTTTTCTCCCTCTAAATCGCCAATATAATTCAAATCAAAAACTTGGTTTTCGTTTCCTAAGTATATTGCTTCTACTTTATTTTCTGACTGCATTCCTTTTAGATTTGTATAATAATTTGTTATGCTTTTTTTGCCTCCTAAGTCTATTATGCAATACTTAATTTTTGCATTTTCAGAAGCGGCATTTTCTATGCACAAAAAATTATTTGTTTTAGTATTTAATAAATTTACAACACTAATATTTAATTCTGAATTATTTTTTGCTAATACTTTTATTATTCCATTATGATAAAATTCTAAATCCTCTTCAGTTTTATATTTTATAATAATATTTGCCTTTTTATTTTCATCTGCTTCAATTTCTATATTTTCAACTAGGCTTGGATTATTCTTGTTTAAAGTAAATTCTAATTCAATTGATTCTGAATAGTTTTTATCTATTAGTAATTTAATCTTTTTATTAGAATTTTCTTTAACTTGATTTTCTAATTTTTCTCCTAATCCATAAATAAGCTTAGTATCAGAAACATCTTCAGAAATTGAAATTTCATTATTTATTTTAAAATTATTAAATGAAGTAATTTCGTTTTTTATATCTTCTAATTCATCGATTTTAATATTATTTATATTAAAATTTCTTGCTGTTCTAATTGGAGTTTCATTTACAGTAATCATTTTATCTTCCTTTCAGATTATTTTTTAAAACATTTTTAAATTATTACAATATAAAAATTAAATATTAATTCTCGCAGCGACGCGCAGTTTGGGAAGTGTTTGGCGAATACGTCTTCCTCGAAAGTTGAACATACACGCCCCAGTCGCCAAATCACGACCAGTAAGGAGCGAGAAAATTCATATTTAATTTTTATTTAATAATCTACCTAATTATTAAATAATTAAAAAATCATCCAATAGAGCCTTCGAGCTCTAAATTGATAAGATTATTCATTTCTGCCGCATACTCAACAGGCAACTCTTTTGAAATTGGATATGCAAAACCTCTTACTATCATAGCTTTTGCGTCCTCTTCAGATAAACCTCTACTCATTAAATAGAAAATAGTTTTATCACTTATCTTTCCTATTTTTGCCTCATGTGAAAATTCAACTTCATCAGTTCTAACATCAGCAGTTGGAATAGTGTCAGATCTTGAAATATCATCTAACATTAGAGATTCACACGAAACAGAACATTTAGAATTCTTTGCAATTTCATTTACTCTAACTAATGATCTATATGTGCAAGTTCCACCATTTTTTGAAATAGACTTTGCATTAACTAAACTAGATGTATTTGGCGCATTATGAACTACCTTAAATCCATTATCTAGATTTTGTCCTTTACCTGCAAATGAAATACCTGTAAATTCTGTTTTTGCATTTTCTCCATTTAATATACTCATTGGATAAAGCATTGAGATTTTAGATCCAAATGAACCAGAAACCCAATCCATTTTTGCATTCTTTCCTACTATTGCTTTTTTTGTATTTAGATTTAACATATTTTTTGACCAATTTTCAATTGTTGAATATCTTAGATAAGCATTATCTTTTACATATAATTCAACACAACCAGCATGTAGATTTACTTTATTATATTTTGGAGCACTACATCCTTCAATAAAATGTAAGCTAGCTCCTTCATCAACTATAATTAAAGTATGTTCAAATTGTCCTGATTCTGGTGAATTTAATCTAAAATAAGATTGTAAAGGTATTTCAACTTTTACTCCTTTAGGTACATATACAAAAGAACCACCTGACCAAACAGCCCCATGTAATGCAACAAATTTATGATCATTAACTGGTACGCATTTCATAAAATGTTCTTTAACCATTTCAGGATATTCCCTTACAGCAGTTTCCATATCAGTATATATAACACCTTGTTTAATAAGCTCTTCTTTCATACTGTGATAAACAACTTCTGAATCATATTGAGCCCCAACTCCAGCAAGTGAAGTCTTTTCAGCTTCAGGTATTCCTAATTTATCAAAAGTATTTTTTATATCATCTGGAACATCTTCCCATGAATTGCTTAAACCAGTTTTAGGTCTTACATATGTTGCAATTTCTTCCATATTAAGCTCTGATAAATCTGGTCCCCAAGTTGGAAGTTCTAATTTATTGTAAGTTTCTAATGCTTTTAATCTAAATTCTCTCATCCAATCTGGATCATTTTTTTGCTTTGAAATTTCTTCAATAATTTCAGGTGTTAAACCTTTTTTTATTTTAAAATCATATTCATCTTTATTTTTAAAATCATAAATATTTCTATTTATCTCTTCAATTTTTGATTTAGACATTTTTATTCCTTTCGTTTATTTATATTGAGAATAACCTTTTTCTTCGATTTCTTTTGCTAATTCTTGAGTTCCTGTTTTAACGATTTTTCCATCAACTAAAACATGTACATAATCAACTTTTAAACTACTTAATATTTTTGTATTATGAGTAATTATTAAAACTCCATTCTCATTATTCTTAAACATTTCAATACCTTTTGAAACAGTTCTTATAGCATCAACATCAAGTCCTGAGTCTGTTTCATCTAATATAGCAAGTTTTGGATTTAATACAAGCATTTGTAAAATTTCATTTTTCTTTTTCTCTCCACCAGAAAAACCTACATTTAAACTTCTTTCCATGTTTTTTGAGTTCATATTTAGTTCATCCATGTATTTTTTTAGCTCTTCTTTAAATTCAAATATTTTTACTGGCTTTCCTGTAGCTTTATTTTTTGCATATTTTAAGAAATTTGTAACAGAAACTCCTGGTATTTCTTCTGGTAACTGAAAAGACATAAACACACCTTTTCTTGCAATTTCATCTGTTTTTAAATTTGTAATATCTTCATCACAAAATGAAATAGTTCCACCTTTTTTTTTATATTCTGGATTATTGAATATTGCATTTGCAGTAGTTGACTTTCCAGAACCGTTTGGTCCCATAATTACGTGAATTTCACCTTTGTTTATTTTTAAATTGATTCCTTTTAAGATTTCTTTTTCCTCAGCATTTACATATAAGTCTTTGATTTCTAATAGATTATTGCTCATAGTTTTTTCCTTTCCAGCTAATTTATTTTTCTTCTAACACAAGATCTACATTTTTCTTGGTTTATATCATAATTACAATCTAAACTATTTAAATCTAATACTTTATGAACATATTTTGCTAATTCATTTATAGTATTATCGTTTAGATTTGATTTCATTTTTTCAGCTTCTTCTCTAGCTTCATCACCATTTAAATTTAATACATCTTTTAAAAACAAATAAATAATGTCGTATGCTTCTAATATCTTTTTTGCTAGATTTTCTCCTTCGTCAGTAAGTTCTATCGTTCCATATGACTCATAATTAACTAAACCATTGTCTTTTAAATTATGTAATGCTTTATTAACGCTTGGTTTGGTACAATTCATTTTATTTGCAACATCTGTAACACGCACATTTCCTGATTGTTTTTTTAGTATGTACATTGTTTTTAAATATTCTTCAAATGCTTTTGATACCATATTTTTCTCCTTAATGTTAATCACGGTTAACATTATATAATCTCATGAAATGTTTGTCAAGGTTAACAACTTTATTTTTCCCTTAAATTTAAATATTTTGCAAATTTTTTAAAATTAATTTTGAATATTTATTTTTTTAACGTCAATAATAATTTTAGGTGGTGATAAAAATGACAAATAAAGAACTTTTATATGTTGAGGATGCATTAGGACATGAACAATTTATGAAATCATGTTCTACAAAAGCATCTGCACAATTGCGAGATCCAAAATTAGCTGCTTGCATGGCAGAATTGGAACAACAACATTGTGAATTATATAAGAAATTTTTAAATTTATTATAATTTGCTAATATGATGTTTAAAATTAATAATTTCGTAGAAAGGTGTTTTTAAAATGGATGATCAAAAATTAATGGAAAACGAATTACTTGTGCTAAAAGGTGTCTGTGATTTATACTTGCATGGTTCAATTGAATCAACTACAGCAGAAGTTCATGATGCATTTAAAGATGCATTAAAAACTTCTTTAAATATGCAAAATAAAGTTTATAATTTAATGTCTGAAAAAGGTTGGTATAAAACTAATACTGCAGATCAAAATGAAATTAATACAACTAAACAAAAATTTTTACAAAACTAAATTTGATAGAACAAAAGCGGACAATATATAATCTGCAAAACAAAAAATCATTCTGAATTGTCCGCGTCTTTGTTCTATGCGCCAAATTTTTATTAAAAAAAATTTGTGTGCAATTTGGGCGAAGCCTTTATATAATAGGAAATGCAAAGCATTTTCCTATTATATAACAATAGCGGACATTAAATAATTATTCTGAATTGTCCGTGTCAATTGTTCGCCCGCCAAAATTTCTTTGGAAATTTTGTGTGGATTTGTGGCGAAGCCTTTATATAATAGGAAAGCACTTTCCTATTATATAAGCAAAAAGTAGAACATACAGTTTATGTATATTCTACTTTTTATTATTTTTAATAATTCTCTTCCATGTATTTATTAATTTTATCTTCATCTATTCTCATTGCTAAAATTGTTTTTTCAAATAATTCATCTAATGGCCAGCCAAGTTGTTCTGCTCCTTTTTGTATAATATCTCTTGAACATCCTGCTGCAAATTTCTTGTCTTTATATTTTTTCTTTAAACTTGATACTTCCATATCTTGAGTGCTTTTTGATGGTCTCATTTTTGCAGCAGCCCATACTAAGCCTGTTAATTCATCAGTTGCAAATAATATTTTTTCCATTTTTTCAGTTGGTTCAACATCTGAACAAATTCCATATCCATGACTGCATATTGAATGAATAGTTTTATCATCAACATTATTTTCTTTTAATAAATCAATACATTTCTTGCAGTGTTCTTCTGGATATAATTCAAAATCAATATCATGAAGTAAACCAACATTTCCCCAATGTTCTTCATTTTCTCCTTCTTGCCTTGCAAAATATCTCATTACTCCTTCAACTGTTAATGCGTGTCTAATGTGAAATTCTTCTTTATTATATTTTTTTAAAATCTCAAAAGCATCTTCTCTGTTCATTTTCTTTTCCTCTTTTCTTTTTTAACTTTTTTTATTTTATCACATTATGTGAAAAAAAGAAAAAGATTAAAAATTCTTTTTCTTTTTATAAGACTTCACCCAATAATTTATGCTTTAACTGGTTCTGATATTTTCTCTTCGACATTATCTTTTTCTTTATGAACTCCAGTCATTGCCATTTTGCAAATTATGTCTGCAGCTTTTTCAACTCCAAATATATCACTATTAATACAAATATCATAGTTTGAGTATTCTTTCCAATCACGCCCAGTGTAATATTTATAATGATTTGCTCTTAATTTATCAATTCTTTTAATTTCCTTTTTAGCTTTTTCCTTTTCCATTCCATAGAATTTTGAAGCTCTTTCAATTTTGTCTTCTTCATTACTGTAAACAAAAATTTTTAGGACATTAGGATAATCTTTTAATATAAAGTCAGCACATCTTCCAACTATTACACATGATTCTTTATTTGCTACTTCTTTAATCATTTCTGATTCTTTAACAAATAATTCGTCTGCATTAGATAATCCATTATAAACGACATTATCTAAAGTCGATGTAGCATCTCTTTTTTGTTCATTTTCTTCAATATATTCTTCAGATAATCCTGTTTCTTCTGCTGTAAGTTTTATTAGATCTTTGTCATAAAATTTTATTCCAAGCTTATCTGCTACAAGTCTTGCAACATATCTTCCTCCAGAGCCATATTCTCTTGAAACTGTTATTATTGTATGTTCAGTTAGAATGTTGTTTGTACTTGTATCATCTATTAGAGCTTCACTTTTTATTGTTTTCTTTCCAAGATTTTTCAATTCAAATACTATTAATATTCCAGATATTATAAATGCTAAACCGTCTGCTACAGGTCCTGCATAAAGCACTCCCATAATTCCAAACATACTACCTAAAATTATAATTGCAGGAACTAAGAATAACACTTGTCTTGAAATTGATAATACTGCACTTTTTATACTTTTTCCAATTGCTTGGAAGAAAATTCCTGAAGGGATTTGGATTCCATTAACAATGCAAAGCATTAAATATATTCTAAATGCTAAACATGCAAATTCCATGTAATTTGAATCTCCACTACCAAATATTAATATTAATTTGTCTGGTATTGTTTGGAATAATATAAACGCTATTGTACTTATTGTGACACTTGTAAATAAAACTATTTTCAATGTTTTCTTTACTCTGTCAAATTTTCTTGCTCCATAATTATATCCTAATATTGGTTGAGCTCCTGATGATAATCCAATTATTATACTATTCAAAATTTGGCTAATCTTCATTACAATTCCTAATACTGTAATTGGTATTTCTGGTCCAAATTTTGAATCAGCTCCATATTTTCCTAATAAATTATTTTCTACTGACATTACTATTACAAAGCTCATTTGAGTAATAAAGCTACTTATCCCTAGTGAAGATATTTTTAATGCAATTTTAGGTTTAAATTTAAAATTGGTTTTATTTAATTTGATTGATTTAAATCTTTTTATGTATAGTACATTCATTACCAATGTAACAAATTGGCTGAATATTGTTGCTATGGCAGCTCCTTGAACTCCCATGTGAAATACAAATATAAGTATTGGATCTAATATTGTATTAAGTATTGCACCTGTAACCATTGATGCCATTGCAAATTTAGGTGTACCATCTGCTCTTATTATAGAATTTAATGATATTCCAATCATCATAAAAGGTAATCCTATTGCTATTATGTATCCATAATTTAATGCATATTCTCTTAAAGCATCTGTACAGCCAAATATTGTTAATAATTGTGGTAAAAATATAAGACTACAGATACATAAAACAATTGATACTAATATAGAAAAAATTATACCTGTTGCAACACCTTTTTCAGCTTCTTCTTTTTTCTTTTCACCTAATTTAAGACTTAATAATGCAGATGTACCATCACCTATCATTAATGAAAAGGCAAGTGAAATTGCAACTAATGGAAAAACGACATTAGTCGCTCCATTACCTAAATATCCTACACCTCTACCTATAAAAATTTGATCAACTATATTATATAGTGAATTAACAAGCAAAGATATTATGCTTGGAATTGAAAATTTTAATATTAATTTTCTAATTTTTTCTTTTCCTAAAATATTTTCTTCTTGATCCATTTTGGTTCCTTTCTAGCCTATTGTGGTGAAGCCTTTATATTATATGAAAATTCTGAGAATTTCCCTATATAGAACAATAGCGGACATTTTTATATGTCTT
>CANQAH010000027.1 GCA_947588885.1 uncultured Clostridia bacterium | reverse complement strand
CCAGACCTGGAATCTGACAGATGAATATTCCATCTTTCTGGATTATAAAGACAGGAACTTTTATCTTATTGAAAATGAAAGCAAAATGTCTGTTAAATTACAGAAAGAAAAAGGAGTAACGATAACAAATGCAGATACGGATGCAATGTCTACAGAAAACTATATATGCTGGAATGATAAAACCCTTGTAACAGGTCAAGGAACATTTTCAGTATGGAGGTTAGGAGAAAAAGACATAGCAGCTGACTTTGGCACAGACCTGATGACTGATGTTCTGAAAATTGAGGAATATAGCAAAAGGGTTTTCATGCGTTCAGGAAAAGCTGTATATCTGTGGGATTCCGAGAAAGGGACAGTAAGGAAAATTTGCGATAATTACGCAAATATTGCATGCGAAACGTATGCAGAAACCTTCTATTATATCACCACTGATGGCACCATAGCCATGGTGAATCTGGTGGATGGATACATCATGAACACCATGAAAGAGGCTGTAGAACTCCATAAATGGAATTTGGACACAGGCCATGTCTGGGCAACAGATAAACATGGCGAAAATTGTGATCTCCCTGGATGTTTTAATACAGAAGGAAAATTTGAAGTATGGGATTACTAAAAAAAATTACAGTGTAACGTAAAGAACAGCCGTCGAAGCAGGCTACAGATAATCACAGAAAACTCGAAAACAGTCGAGATGTGGCCTTACAGATGGAAAATATAGCAATACTCTCCTATCAAGCGAAACATCCCCTTTTGGGGATGTTTTTGTTTTGGAAAAGTGATACTTATTAAAATGCTTCGCCCAAATTGCACACAAATTTTTAAATAAAAATTTGACGCATAGAACAAAGACGCGGACTTTGTAATGAATAAATGTCCGCTATTGTTATATAATAGAAAAGTGCTTCGCATTTCCTATTATATAAAGGCTTCGCCACAAATCCACACAAAATTTCTAAAGAAATTTTGGCGGACGAACAATTGACGCGGACTTTGCAATAAATTTATATGGTATGACATATATAAAGTCCACTATTGTTCTTTACAACCTAAAATATTAGGAATATACTATAGAAAATAGATTTATAGAACTAAATAAATGGAGTTTATAAAACATGAATACTGAAACTAAGAGAATTTATTATTTAGATATTTTAAGAATAATATCATGTATATTTGTATTAATGGTTCATGTTAGCGCAATGTATGTAGTGAAAAACTTTGGAACATTTAACTTTTATGTAGGAACATTTTTTGATAGCATAGGACATCTTGGTGTTCCAATTTTTATAATGATTTCAGGAGCTTTATTACTAGATAAAAATTATAATTATACGAAAGAAAAATTAATTAGACATATTAGTAAATTAATATTATTTTTTATATTTTGGTCTATAATATATAGTATAGTACAAAATATTATTATACCATTACAAAACAACAAGAATATAAACTATTTTAAATTTTTCGGAGAAATAATTAAGGGACCAATTCATTTATGGTTTATTCAAATGTTAATTGGTTTATACTTAATTGTTCCATTATTAAGATTATGGGTGAAAGAAGAAAATAAAAAATACATAGAATATTTTATAATATTATCAATGATTTTTTCATTTATAATACCACAGATTATAAGTATTGGTAGTAATTACAATTTTTTTTATAGATATATTCAAAATGCTATAGATAACATGAATTTAAAATACATTTATACATATGTAACTTATTTTGTTTTAGGATGGTATTTAAATAATTATGATATAAAAGATAAAAATTTACTTTACGGGCTAGGAATTATAGGGTTATTTTCAAGTTTTACAATCACATCAATTCTTTCAATTACATTGAATAAATCTATTGATAGTTTTGGCTATTCAACAATTAATGCATTTTTTGCTAGTATTATGATATTTTTGCTAGTAAAAAATAAATGTAGAAAAAAGGAAAAATCAAGCAATAAAATTGTTTCAAATATTGTAAAAAATACTTTAGGAATATATGCAATTCATCAATTAGTAATCATTATTTTAGATAAATACTTCAAAAATGTACTTCCACAAAATGCAATTATAAATATAATAGTAACATTTATAATAGTTGCTATCACATCATATACTATTACAGATATTTTGAGGCGAATACCTTTAATAAAAAAAGTTATACAAAATTAAGTGAATAAGAATTATCAAAAAAATAATTTATAATTTGAGGTAAGGAGAAAAAATGAAATTAGTTGCCATAGGTGGGGGAAGTAATAGTAATATAAGAAGAAATGGAGAGCCAAAAATATATGAACATGAAGCGATTGATAAAGAAATAATATCGTTATCAGGAAAGTCAAATCCCAATGTCCTTTATATTTCACATGGAAACAATGAAAATATGGAAGAGATTTATTATAGAAAAACTGTAAACTCATATGGAAAAATGTATAATTGTCCGGTTAAATTAGCAAACCGAGAAATAATACATAATTATGAGTTGAATAAGCAATTAGTGGATTGGGCAGATATAATATATATTGGAGGTGGAAACGCAGAAAAAATATTTAAATTATGGAAACAAAATAACTATATAGATTTAATTTATGATGCTGCTAAAAATGGAAAAATTATTTGTGGATTGTCTGCAGGATCAAATATACTATTTAATTATTCATGCTCAAAAGTAATAAAAAGCAAACCACAATATATAAGTATGCCAGCTAAAGGAATAGGCCTAATTAATTTAGCAACAAAATCACATGCAAAGAAAAAAGAAATTGAATATAATTTAAAAATTATATTAGGCAATAAGAAAATTAATTTATTATTTCTTTCAAACAATATGGCACTAAAAGTTGTTGATGAAAAATACGAAATATTAGAAGGATATTCGTCTGATGGATTACCTAAAATTGCAGCATTAGGATTTTGGAAAGATGAAAAATATTGTATTGAAAATATAAAAAGAGAGGGACTATTAGAAGAATTAATTAATAAATAACTTACTAGAAAATGAAGGAATACAATATGACAAGCAATCATTTATATTCTTGTGTTTCTTGAACGTTTTTTGATATAATAATAAATGTAGATTTATAGTACAAAAGAGATTTTTTTGATGAAAAAAATGATAGAAAAAAGAGGATAAAGCAATAAAATAAATACGATAAACTTATTTTATTGGGAGGAACTTATGGAAGATATTAAATTATTAAATGATGCTTTTAGAATATATAATCTAAATAGCATTCCAGATTTATCAAAAAGAGTTTTGGATTATATTTTATTAAGACTGATAGATAATAAAGAAAATTTTGAAAAAATGATAGAAATGTTAAAAGCAGATATATCATTTAATGATATTTTAAATGCATTTAATGAAGCATACAAAGAAAATGATTTTTATAAAGAATCTGATAATTATAAACAAGGAACGGATTATTATAGTGGAGATTTTCTAGTACCTATTGGAAATATAGTTGTTGAAACTAATAATGTGCTAGATGTTATTAAATATTTTGTAGGTGGAATTAAATCAAGAAACACAATTACAATATCACAAACAGAGTATTATGAATTAAGTTTATCTAATATGGTTTTGATTATTTTTGTTGAAGCACTTGCAAAGTTTAATATTAGTCGTAATACTTTGATGATATTGCCTTTTGAAGAATGTATGTATGAAGAATTTGATGAGATTATTGAGTTTGAAAATGATGAAATGAATATAAAACAAAAGAGCTTTTCATCTAAAAATATAATTTATATTGAAAATCATGCATTTGATCCAGAAATAGAAATAGAAAAGAACAGACTAAAAACAAAAAATATAAATTTTGAAATAATAGATGGTACTTTAGAAAGTGCTTTAGAAAAAATAAAAAAAGAAAAACCAAAATGTGCGACAATTTACACAAGAGATCCAAGCATAGCTTATAATTTTATTACATTAGCTAATTCACAAAATGTATTTGTAAATAGTTCATTGTTAAATGCAGAAGAATTAAATGATAAGCCAAATAAATTCTATTACAGAAAGAAGATAATGTATCCATCAGGACAAGAAATAAATCTTGATGAGTATTATAAAGAATATACTAATCAATATAGAGAAATTAAAACGGATTTATTTACAAAGGAAAATAATAACAATTTAAAAGAAGAAAATAAAGAAATAAAAACAGATATTGAAAATAATAATGAAACAGCTTTAATAGAAGTTGTCAATCCTTGGTATAAGCGAATATTTGAAAAAATTAAAAAGTTATTTTTTAGAAAATAAGTAAAAATAAATAAAAAAGAAAAGGAATGTTTTAGTTATGCCAAAAATATCTTTAGAAAGATTTAGAGAAATAAAAGAAAGAGTTGCTGAAATATTTGATTTAGTAAATAAAACTGAAAACGAAGAATTACAAATAACAGAGGAAGAAGAAAAAGAAATAGATAGTGAAATAGAGCAATTATTTGATGAAATACATAGTAGCGATTTGTCTGATATTCCATTTGAAGAATACGAAGGGTTTTATGATTTTGGATTTGATTTTTCAGGTACAGGTGCTAATATTGATTTTAATATAATTCATGAAGTTGATAGAGGAGCTGTAAGACTTAAAGGATGTAATGTAAGAAATTTTGATTTTGAAAAACAAATTTATGATGAAGAATCTTTTGATGAAGAATTTATGAATCAACATCCAGATAAATTTATAGATAGAAAATTACCACCCAAAGTAAGACAAAGATACTTTTGGAAATTACTAGATATATCTGATATTATAAGATATGATCTTTATGATGAAATAGAAAAAGGAAGAGCATCAAGTGATGCAGTAGAATTCTTTAAAAAAGTAAAACCAGAAATTGCAATGTTAATAGAGCCAGATTTGATGGATATTTCTGATTTGCGTTATTCAATAATAAATGGTTTAAAAAATTATGAAGAAGAAATAACAGAAGATACAATAAAGACATTAATGACAACAAATTTAGAAAGTCTTTTATCAAAAAATTATTTAAATGTTGAAGCATATAGAAGAATAGCCAATAATCCCAATATTAGAGCATTAGTTCCAGAAGAACAGATAATTGACTTTGAGGAAGATAATGAACTTGCATTAAGATATTTAAGAGGAGATTTAACTTTAAGTGATGTTCATGAAAATGCAGAAATGTTTAGACAAAAAAGATTTTTGAGTAAATTTTCAGGATTTAGAATTTCTCAAGAAAGATTTGAAGGAATAACAGAAGAAAAAATTTTTTATCTATTTGAAAATTTCCCAGACATTGCAGATGGAATGCATACAGAACAAAATCTTCTTTTTAATATCATTAGAAGCATTGATGTTGAAGCTCCAAAAGAGGAAAATTTAAGGAGTGTACAAACACAAGTTATAGAAATATTAAATAGTAATAATAGTGAATATTTAGATTCAGATACTAAAAAGTCGTTAGAGAGATATTATTCATTAGAAGCTGTACAAAATAGATTGTCAGATTATGATAGATATGATTTCCAAACTATGATGAAATATACAAATCAAGAAAAAATTGAGAGTTACGGTATTTCACCTAGACTTTTTGAAAACAAGAGTGTACTTACATTATTTTCTCAATATGGTTTAGAGACAGTAATGGAGTTTGATAGAGCAAACGGAAACATTTTTTCAAAGAATGATTTTGAATTTGCTAAAAAAATGCATGATTACTATTTCCATTACGCAGGAAATGTACATGATCCAAATAAAACTATATATCATAGATCTGAACAACCAGAGGAATGGAGTGCTCCATATTCTATGGAGGACTTTGAAGAATGTGTTAGAAGAATGATTGTTGAAGGTCCAACAGATTATAATTATGGTGAAATACAACCAATTGATTTTAGAGATTTTTCACAAGAGTTTAAAGATAAATTCCCTAGAATGTTTTTAGCAGAAGATGCACCAAAGGATTTACAAGATAAGTTTTATACGAAAACTATTGATATAGGAGATTTGGGAGTTCATCCGGAATGGATAAGTTTTCTAGAAGGCAAAGACTTTGAATTAGGTATTCAAAGTCCAAATATATATTTTAGAGATTCATATAAGTATGAGAGTACTTCATTTTTTGGAGAATTAAGGAAATTAGAAGATTCTGAAAGTGCTATTCTAAATTTTATTAATGATAATTCAAAGACAGTAAAAATGACAGAAATGTATCAACAAAAAATTAGAAATGCTCTTACATTACCACTTGAAGAGATAAAAGATTTAGAAGATTTTAGAAACTTTCTTGAAAGAGAAGTTGAAACAAAAATATTATCTGGAAGCCTTGAATATGGTGAGCCTTATATACCAGATTTCTTTAAGACTAAGCATCCAGACTTAATTTTAGATGAAAATGCACCAGAAGAGTTAAAAGCAAAGTTTTATTCATTTTATTCTGAAGAAGGAAAAGAAGAGAATATAGCTAATTTACGCCATTTTACATTACAAGATTTGACAAATGAAGAATATCAAAAATTTTTAGTTGGAAAATCATTTGATTTATTACAAAATGCAGATGCAGTAAAAAACATAACAAAAATATTTGATATTGAAACAATTGCGGATTTATATAAAATAGATTCAAGTGCTTTTGAACTTTATTGTTTTAATTTAGAAAGTGCTAACCAATTAAAGGAAATACTAAATAATTACCCTGAACAATATGCAAAAGAAGAATTAATGCAAGGGCAAAAATTAAGTGAAGAAGAATTTGAAGCTAGATTACAAGATGAAGAATTTAAGAATAAATTTGAATATTTAAAAAGATGTTATGTTGAAGACTTTGTAAGAAATCCTGGCTTTGTATTGTATTTAGAACCAGAAAAACGTTCAAGAGAAACATTAAGACAATATAAGGAATTATCATCATTAAATATGTTACATAACTCAAACAGATTTTCAAGAGATAGTTATGAGCAAATATTAGGCCATATGCTTGGATTTTTAGAATATGATGAGGCAAAAAAATTATTAGAAGTTCCACAAATTGATGAAGAAACTTTAAGCAGAATATATGAACAAGATGAGGCGATTAAATCTCTTTATGAAAAGAAATTTGAAATAACAGGAAATTTAAAGGTTATTTCTGAACTTTTAGGGGGATTTCCTGGACTATTACCAACACCAGAAAAAATCACCTCTAAAGCTACTTGTAAACTTTTTATGAGTTTAAATAAAAGAATACAAGAAGGATATGATAAAGATATTACATCATTAATTACTGAAATATTAAAAGAAAACAACGCAGAAGTAGACAATGATAAAGTGAATCAATTAGTAGAAAAGGTTGTAGGAATAAGCACATCACAAAAATTAGATTTAGTTAGAGAAAATAATTCAATTGTAATAGATACATCTATTGAAGAAAATCAAAAAACTAAAAATATGATTAAAATACACTATAGAAATGCATTAGAGTATAGTTTGAACAAATCTGAAAGAGTAGATCCAAATTTGGTACGAGAATATTTAGAAAAAGAATTTGGAAGAGTAAGAGAGGATGGACAAGCATATTACTCACCACATGTAACAGATCATTTAGAAGAATTGATTTCTTTTGCTGATGAATTAAGTTCTAGTCCAGAATGGAGTGCAAAATTAAATCATTCAATTACCCAAGATTTAGGAGTTGAAGCAGGAAAAATAGGAAAAGGCTGGATAAGAAAAATAACATCAAATTTATGCTATAGACCAGAAAAACTAACATATGAAGAGACTGAAAGATTAGATTCAATGATTTATCCAGAAGAGTCAGGATTTGAAATAGATACCAAAGCTACTATTGGCTTAAAAGAATTGAGCGAAGAAGAAAGAGCGAAAGTTTATGAATTACTTTCTAATGAAGAATATAGAGGATTATTTACTTATGGAAAAGCAGAAAATATGTTTTCAGCTATGAAACTTCCTTATTCTGAAAAATTTAGAGACTACTTTTTAAAACATAAAGATGAATTTATAGCCGATCCTAAGTTATATTCTAAGTTTACCGTTTTAGCTTCTAAATTTGATTCGTATTTAGAAGAGCCAGGTTTTTATACCAGATATAATGAAGGAGCTCTAACTCCAGAAGATTTATTAGTAAAATTGTCAAAAGAAGTATATCCCAATATTGAAGTTGGAAGAGGTGAGCATGAAGTTATTTACCAAATAACACAAAATGGAGCCAAATTAACAGAAGAACAAGCAATAATAGCTATGAGATTGTTTAAAGATATGAAGCAAAGAGAATATCAAACAGTCCCACAAGAGCAATTTGAAACTAGACGATTTAGAGGTAGAATTGTAAGAATGGATGATCCACTTCATTTTGCTATTGGAGAGATTACTAGGTGTTGTCAAACCATTGGTACAGGACAACCTGGAGAATCATCAATGATGCATTCTGCAACAGAAAGAAATGGTGCTTTGTTTGTAGTTGAAGAATTAGATGAAACTGGGAATCCTACGGGTATTGTTTCTCAAAGTTGGACTTGGAGAAATGGTAATAGAGTTTGCTTTGACAATGTAGAAATTCCACCTGAAGTAAAAAAACAATTAAAAGAGGTTGGTGGATTTGATGAAATAATGGAAGTATATCAAGAAACTGCTAAAAGAATGATTGAAACTGATAGAATCAAATTGAAGAAACTATTAGAAAAAGGAAAAATTACACAACAGCAATATAAATCAATGTTAATTAAAGATGTTGGAATGGGCTTAGGCTGCGATGATTTAGTTGTAAATTTATCTACAGAAAAAAGCTCAACAATACCTGCTTTAACACCAGTAGCTCCATTAGAAGCTGGAAAAACTTATACAGGAGCTAATTCAAGAACATTATATTCTGACTCTACTAGTAAAGCAGTACTTGTAGCACATAATGATGATTTTGCTCCAGATGATCATGTTCATACAAATTATAATGTTGGAGATTATGGTGTAAAATATATTAAAACAAGAGATATTTTTAGAAGAAAAGGATTTGATATTGATCCAGATAAAATTGAAGCAATATCTACAACAGTACAAAATGGAGATAGAAGAGATAGTGCTTTTGCAGGCAATCCGTTACATATATCTGAAGTGGTAAGACACTTTGGAATACGTGATTTAGGAGTATCTGATGCAGATAGAATAAGAATGTCAATGAGTGATACAGGTGATTGGTATATTCTTTATGAAGAAACAGAAAATGGAACTGTGATGCTTGAATCAGGAATTGATACAACTAAACCAGAAACAGAAGTTGAAAAAACAGATAGAAAGATGGCTCTTAGCGAATATACAAGAGAAATACATAGAATGATGTTAGATTCAGCAACGAAAGGAAAAACAATGACTATTGATTCACATTCTTTAGGCAAGTTTGTAAATTTAGATTCATTAATTGAAGATGGAACAATATCCTTAGAAGATGGAGCTGTTATGGTAAAAGACACAGAAAAACTTACAGAAGTTATAGATAGTTATGACAAGGTAATTGATGGACAAAGAAGGGAAAGATTAAACGTTTCTGAAAAAGAGCAAAATGAATTATAGTTATATTAGGTATTACTGAGTATCATAGAAATTTGAAATATGCTATTTAATTATTCTTGTTCAAAGATAATAAAACTATATAGATATGTTAGTCAAAGGGATAAGAAATGGAAGGTAGAATATTAAACTTAAAATCGAAAGTAAATTTAAAATGTAAAATATGCGATAAATGTTGCAAAAATAGAGGAGACATAAAACTAACCCCAATCAATGTAATTGAAATAAGTAATTTTTTGAAAATAACAATTAAAGATTTTCTTAATAAATATACTTGTGAAGTAGAAAATGAAGAACCAGAAATTGCATTAAAAGCAGTAGGAAAAAATGATGTTTGTATATTAAATGATATATCTACAAATAAATGTACAGTTCAAAAAGTCAAACCAATGCAGTGTGTGGTTTTTCCATTAATTCCAGTTGATATTGATAGAGATTTATTTATTAACTCAAATAGCTGCAATTTGCAAGATGCAAAAAAAATAACTGTAAATAAATGGCTAAATGGAAACCATAAAATTTATAACAAAAATAAAATAATCTATTTAGAATGGATAAAATTAATGGAAGAAATTCAACCTAAATGGAACAAAATAAGTAAAGAAAAACAAAATTTGATTAGAAAAATTTTATTTGAAGATTATATAAATGGAAAGTATAGAGAACAGATAATTACAAATATTAAAAAAGCAAGATATACTTTTTATAATAATTAAATTTTACAAAAAGTCTAAAACTAATATAAAAGATAGAAAATCAAAATAAACAAATTTTTCTATTTACAACAGAATATAATATAGATATAATATTGCTTAGTATTTAGGAGGAAAACAATGCGTAAGATTTATATTGTTTTAACACATACGGGAACTATATTGTCAGGTATAATTAGAAAATATACAAAAAATGAATATACACATGCTTCAATAGCACTTGATGAAAAATTAAATGATATATATGCTTTTGGCAGACTAAACCCATATAATGCTTTTATTGGCGGATTGGTCAAAGAATCACTTACAGGAGGAACTTTTAAAAGATTTCAAAAAACAACTACATCAATATATGAACTTGAAGTTTCAGACTTTCAATATCAAACAATAGAAACAAAAATAAAAAAAATGTTTGCACACAGAACAGAATATAAATTTAATACAAAAGGATTAATTGCAGTACTAATAAATAAAAAAATTGAAAGACCTAAATCATTCTATTGTGCGGAATTTGTAAGATATATATTAGGTAAAGCTAATATTGATACAAGTTATTTACCAAACATAATAAAACCAGAAGATTTTAAAAATTTAAAAAATTTAAAAATTATTTACAAAGGCCGACTACAGGAATATAGATTAAAAATGCAATATATGGAAGAAACAGAAAAAACAAATAAACAAGTACAAATACAGTTACCAAGAAGGGCAGCTGTTTAAGGTTTAAAACCTCAATTTTTGGTTAAAATATAAGTATATCAAAAAAGGAGGTTTTTTTATGTCTGATAATAATCAAAAAATAAAATGTACAGTGTGTAGCTGCAAATATAATGAAATAGAGGATTGCAATTGCCAATTAGAACAAATAACAGTAAGACCATATCCAAATGAGGATTCAAAAAGTGTAGACGAAACAATATGCTCTAATTATAAATGTTGCGATTAAGAACAATAGCGGACAATATGTAATCTGCAAAAGAAAAAATTATCTTGAAAAGTCCGCGTCAATTGTTCGTCCGCCAAAATTTCTTTAGAAATTTTGTGTGGATTTGTGGCGAGAAGCCATTATATAAGAAAAAAGTGAGGAATGTTAGTCCTCACTTTTTTCTTCTTCATTATCATTTTCATCTTTTTTTGATTCATCAATTTCATTAATATCTTTTTTTCGTCTTTGTTCAACACGTCTTTCATTAGCAACTTGGACATCTTTTTGTCTTCTAGCAGTTTTTCTTCTTTCATCAAATATATCACCATCATTATTCATTACTATCATTTAATATCACCCCTCATCAGTTAATTAAATTAATTTATGACAAGTATAACACATACTTTTTTTTTATGCAACTTGACAGGAAAAAATATAAGAAATAAAATTAAAACGAAAATTTAGAAAATGAGGAGGTATATTATGCCACTAGTAACAACTAAAGAAATGTTTGAAAAGTCAATGAAAGGTCATTATGCAATAGGAGCTTTCAATATTAATAATATGGAATTTATTCAAGCAATAACAGATGCTGCAAATGAAGCAAAATCACCAGTTATATTACAAGTTTCATCAAGCGCAATAAAATATGCAGGTATAAAATATTTAATAAAAATGGTTGAAGCTGCAGTAGAAGAAACAGATATTCCGATTGCACTTCATTTAGATCATGGACCAGATTTTGAAACATGTAAAATGTGTATCGATGCAGGATTTACATCTGTAATGATAGATGGATCAAAATATGATTTTGAAGAAAATGTCAGAATTACAAAAGAAGTTGTAGACTATGCTCATTCAAAAGGAGTAGTAGTTGAGGCTGAACTTGGAAAACTTGCAGGAATAGAAGATGATGTAAATGTTGCTTCAAATGATGCTATGTATACAGACCCTGATCAAGCAGAAGAATTTGTAAGAAGAACTGGATGTGATTCACTTGCAATAGCAATTGGAACAAGCCACGGAGCATATAAATTTAAAGGAGAGGCAAAATTAAGATTTGATATATTAGAAAAAATAAAAGAAAAATTGCCTAATACTCCAATTGTATTACATGGTGCATCTTCAGTAATTCCTAAATTAGTAGAAATGTGCAATGAAAATGGAGGAAATATACCAGGAGCTAAAGGATGTCCAAATGAAATGCTAAAAGAAGCAGGAGAAAAAGGAGTATCAAAAATAAATGTTGATACAGATTTAAGATTAGCAATGACTGCACAAGTAAGAAGAGTATTTAATGAAGATCCATCAGTGTTTGATCCTAGAAAATATTTAGGAGAAGCAAGAAAAGAAATAAAAGCAACAGTAGCAGATAAAATAAATAATGTATTTTGTTCAGCAAACAAAATATAAATTAGTATTGGGCGAAGCCCTTATATAATAGGAAATTTGAAGAAATTCCTTATAAGAGAACAATAGCGGACATATATATGTCATACAATATAAATATATTGCAAAGTCCGCGTCAATTGTTCGCCCGCCAAAATTTCTTTAGAAATTTTGTGTGAATTTGTGGTGAAGTTTTTATCTTATAGGAAATTCGGAGAACTTTCCTATAAGATAAAAAAGGAAACATACTAAAATATGTATGTTTCCTTTTAGCTATGTCTTTTCATATATAATTCTTCTCGTTTATCATATAATTTTTTGCCCTTGCCAATTCCTAAACTAATTTTAACATAACTTCCTTTAAAATAAGCCGATATAGGAACTAATGAAAAAGATTGTTGAGTAACTAAACCAACTAATTTATTAATTTCTTTTCTATGTAAAAGTAATTTTCTTGTCCTTAGAGGATCTTTATTATATATATTTCCAAATTCGTAAGGACTAATATGAATTCCATATACTAAAACTTCGCCATTTTTAATAATTGCATATGAATCTTTTAAATTTATTTTTCCATTCCTTATTGATTTAATTTCTGTTCCTGAAAGCTCAATTCCAGCTTCTATAGTGTCTTTAATATCGTAATTGTGATATGCATTTGGATTTTTAGCTATTAATTTTGTTTCCATAATAATACCTTTCAACTAACTAAATATAGATAATTATAACATCAAAGAATATAATAAGCAAACAATAATAGTGCTTTAAGCAATCCGAAAAAAAATGATTTTTTAAGAAAAACTCAAAACACTATTATATTTTTTAATGTTTATTATTAGATGAAGATGCATAATACCAAACTAGTGCAATTATAAGAACTGCTACAACAGCTAATAAAACCCACATCCACATTGTTGCGTCATTAGATGCAGTTGCTGTAACATCTTCTGCATTAGTTCTTGTAGTATTATAATCACCAGTTAGGTTTTCAGTTGTAGTTCCATTGTCAGTCATATCATTAACATCATCTTCAGTAGTATTTACAGCATCTTTTACAGTATTGCCTGCTGCATCACCAGCATCTTTTACAGCATTAGTAGCATCTTCTACAACATTTCCAACTGCATTTCCGGCATTTTCAACAGTATTTCCAACAGCATTTACATCACCAGTAACTTCATTTGCAGCATATGAAAAACTAAGAAGAGAGAATAATAGTACTAATGACATTGTAAATATAAAAATTTTATTTTTCATTTTATAACCTCCATAATAAATTCATGATTTAAATTTATTATGAACAATTGTAATTAAATTATTCAAAAAAAAAGACGTTTTAAAACGTCTTTAAAAATTTATACTTATCTATTCATTCTAATTAAAATTGCTATAGAAAGAAATATAATCAATGCACCTACAGCTATTAAGATAACAGATAAAATATTTGAAATATTTAAACTTGAACTGTCAATTCCACTTTGAGTAGTAGTGACACCAGCAGTTGTATTAGCGCTTGTAGAAGTTTGACCATTTACTCTGTTTCCAGCTGCAGCAGAAGTTTCATCATCTGCGGAATTATCAGTTGCAAAAGCAATATTACAAAATAATAGTAAAATTGCACACATAAATAATAATATTTTTTTAACATTTAACATTGACATTTTTTTCTTTAGTTCCTTTCCATAATAAAAGATATATATAATAATACACAATAAAAATAAAAAAGTCTAGTATTATATTATATTATTTTAAAGTATATTAAAAAAAATTTTTTGAAAAAATAAAATCATATAATATTGTAAAAAAAAAGGCTATATTATATAATTTTTAAATAATAAAATTTAAGTATATAAGTAATATAACCAATTTTTTTTATATTATAGAAAATTCTCCGAATTTCCTATAATATAAGTATTATTTAAACAGTAGGACTCATTTACAACACATTAATATTTAGCAAAAGAGTTTTAACATAAATAGTTCTATTTTTAAAACAAAAGAATAAATTTCATAAGGAGGAAAACTTTGAAAGAATATTTAAAAAGTGCAAAAGAAGTATTAGAAGAAGTAAATTCAACTCAAAATGGAATTTCTTCAGATGAGGTCACTAAAAGACTAGAAGAAAATGGATATAATAAATTAAAAGAACCAAAAAGGGATGGAATAATTGTAAAATTTATAAAGTCGCTATTAGATCCAATGATAATAATGTTACTTGTAGCAGCAGGAATATCATTAGTAACAGCAATAGCTAATAATGATTCATTTACAGATGTGTTTATAATACTTTTTGTAGTAATAATAAATACTATTTTAGGTATGGCACAAGAGAGCAAAGCAGAACATGCAATTGATTCATTAATGGAAATGACAAAAGCTTCGTCAAAAGTAATAAGAGATGGATTAATAAAAACAGTAAAAAGTGAAGAATTAGTTGTTGGAGATGTAGTCGTATTAGAAGCAGGAGATGCAGTGCCAGCAGACTGTAGAATATTAGAGGCTTTTAGCCTTAAAGTAGAGGAAGCAGCACTTACAGGAGAGTCAGTTCCTGTAAATAAAATAATGGACATAATTAATCTAAAAGAAAATTCTTTAGAAATCCCCTTAGGTGATAGAACAAATATGCTTTACAGTGGAAGTACAATTAGCTATGGAAGAGGAAAAGCAGTAGTTGTTGCAACTGGTATGGACACTGAAATGGGAAAAATAGCAGATGCGTTGCAACATGAGGAAGATGAAAAAACTCCATTACAAAAGAAAATGACAGAAATATCAAAAGTACTTACAAAATTAGTAATTGCAATAAGTGTTTTTGTATTCATATTTGGAATAATAAAATCAGGAGATGTATCTGCAAAAAATGTATTAGACACATTTTTAATCGCAGTAGCACTTGCAGTAGCAGCTATTCCAGAAGGATTGCCAGCAGTTGTTACAATAGTACTTTCTATGGGCGTAACATCAATGTCAAAAAGGCAAGCACTAATTAGAAAATTAAGTGCAGTAGAAACATTAGGATGTACACAAGTAATATGTACAGATAAAACGGGGACATTAACACAAAATAAAATGACTGTAACAGCGTCAGAGACTTCAGACGAAAAACTTTTAGCAGAGGCAATGGCACTATGTTCAGATGCTGAAATATTAGAAGGAGATAAGGAAGCAATAGGTGAACCAACAGAAGCTGCTTTAGTAAATTTTGCAAATAAACTTGGACTTCCAAAATATGAATTAGAAAAAAAATCACCTAGAATTGGTGAAGTACCATTTGACTCAATGAGAAAAATGATGACAACAGTTCATGAAAAAGATGGAAAAATAATACAATATACAAAAGGCGCATGTGAAATACTTTTAGACAGATGTTCAAAATATTTACAAGATGGCAAAGTAGTTGACATGACTGATGAAATAAAAGAATCAATAAAAGAAAAAAATAAAGAGTTTGCAGATAAAGCATTACGTGTTCTTGGAGCAACATATAAAGAACATAAAACAAAGCCAAAGAAATATGATTCTGACATATTAGAAAAAGATTTAACATTTATTGGTTTTGTTGGAATGATTGATCCATGTAGACCAGAAGTATATGAAGCTGTTAATAATTGCAGAAGTGCTGGAATTAGACCAGTTATGATTACAGGAGATCATATCGATACTGCAACAGCAATTGGAAAAGATTTAAAAATTATAAAAAAATCATCTGAAGCAATGGTTGGTGCAGATTTAGATGGATTATCAGATAAAGAATTAGTAAAAGCTGTAAAAACTCATTCTGTTTTTGCAAGAGTTCAACCAGAACATAAAACAAAAATTGTAAAAGCATTAAAATCAGAAGATTTAGTAGTTGCAATGACTGGAGATGGAGTTAATGATGCGCCATCAATAAAAGCAGCAGACATTGGAATTAGTATGGGAATAACAGGAACTGATGTAACAAAAGGGGCATCAGACATGGTACTTGCAGATGACAACTTTGCAACAATAGTAAATGCTGTTGGAGAAGGAAGAAAAATTTATGATAATATCAGGAAAGTATTACAATTTCAATTATCTACAAATACAGCAGAAGTACTATATGTATTTTTAGCATCAGCATTTGGAATCACAATAATAACACCTGCACAATTATTATGGATAAACATGGTAACAGATAGTACACCTGGCTTAGCATTAGGACTTGAAAAAGCTGAAGATAACTTAATGAAAAGAAAACCAAGAAATTCAAATGAAAGTGTTTTTGCAAATGGCGCAGGAATGGCCATAATTATACATGGTTTAATTATGGCAATATTAGTACTTACATCATTCTTTTTCGGACAATATTTGCAATATAATGCAACAGGATTTTTTGATTCATCATATGGTGTAGCAATGTCATTTGTAACAGCAAACTTTATAGAAATATTTTATGCAATATGTATGAGATCGCAAAAAGAATCAATATTTAAAATGAAAAATAAAAATCCATGGTTATTAGGTTCATTTTTAGTAAGTGCAATTCTAACTTTAGGTGTAGTATATATACCTGTATTTTCACAATGGTTTGGATTAGAAATGGTAAAAATAGAAGAATTACTAATTGCAATTGGATTAGCTCTAGTTATAATTCCAATAGTTGAATTTTTAAAATTATTTCAAAGAAAATAAAGTGGAGAAAATATGAGTATTACTGAAATAATTGCAATGAGTATAGGTTTAGCAATGGATTCCTGTGCAGTATCAATGTGCACAGGAATTTCAATGAAAAAGTTCAAATTAAAACAAGCTATAATAACAAGTTTTATATTTGGACTTTTTCAAGCATTAATGCCTGTTTTAGGATATTTTCTAGGAAACACATTTATAGATCTTATTAGAAAAGTAAATCATATAATTTCATTTTTAATTTTTTTAATCATTGGATTAAATATGATTATAGAAAATAAGGAAGAAGTAAATGGTGATAGATTATCTTTAAAAAATATTATTTTATTAGCAATAGCAACAAGTATTGATGCATTTGTTATAGGAATTACTTTTTCTTTTTTAAATGCAAACATAAAAGTAGCAATTACATTTATTGGAATAATAACATTTATATTATCTTTTTTAGGAGTAAAAGTTGGAAATATTTTTGCTAATAAATTTATGGAAAAACCTAAATATAAAAAATTAGTATCATCAATTGGTGGAATTATATTAATATTACTTGGAGTAAAGGAATTATTAAAATATTTTTTGTAGTATAAAACTTGAAAGAGAAGTGAAAATTTGATAGGATAAGTCTAAATTAGTAGTGGAGATTAAAATGGAACATTGGAGTGTTGAAGAATATAGGAATTTTAATGATAAAACAAAAATAAAAAAAAGTAAATACAGATCAAACAAGACATCAATTGATGGACATACTTTTGATAGTCAAAAAGAAGCTGATTACTATTGCGAATTAAAAAATAGATTACAAGCAAAAGATATAAGAGGTTTTTGCATTCAACCAATATTTATTTTAGCAGATGGATTAAAATACAAGCCTGACTTTATTATATTCAATAATGATGGAACACAAGAAATTATTGACGTTAAAGGATTTAAAACAAAAGAATACATTGCGAAAAAGAAAATATTTGAAGATAAGTTTAATTTAAAAATTATAGAAATTTAGGAGGAAAGCATGAAAGTTTTACTTGTAAATGGAAGTCCACACGAAAAAGGATGTACCTATACAGCACTTACAGAAGTGCAAAAAACACTTAATTCAGAAGGAATTGAGACAGAAATATTTTGGATTGGAATTAAACCAATTTCAGGATGTATAGCATGTGGTTCATGTAAAAATAATCAAAAGTGTGTATTTGATGATGTAGTAAATCAATTTTCTGAAAAAGCAAAAGAAGCTGATGGATTTATTTTTGGTACGCCAGTTCATTATGCAGCAATGTCTGGAGCGTTGACATCTTTTATGGATAGAGCTTTTTATAGCTGTCCAAAAGAATATCTAAAATATAAACCTGCAGCATCTGTTATTTCAGCAAGAAGAGCAGGAACAACAGCTACATATGATCAAATAAATAAATATTTTGGAATTACTGAAATGCCTATAATTTCAAGTAGATATTGGAATATGGTTCATGGAAGCAAACCAGAAGATGTTTTAAAAGACGAAGAAGGAATGCAAGCAATGAGAATACTTGCAAGAAATATGGCATATTACCTAAAATGTATTGAAATTGGAGAAAAAAGCGGTATACAAAAACCAAAACAAGAAACAGTTACTTTTACAAATTTCATCAGATAATATAGGAGGAGAAATTGGATAAATATATACACCACGTACAATATTATGAAACAGATAAAATGGGAATAGTACATCATTCTAATTATATAAGATGGTTAGAAGAAGCAAGAGTACATGCCATGGATAAAATGGGTTATAGCTTTTCAAAACTTGAAAATAATGAAATGTATTCACCTGTTTTATCATATTCAATAGAAATAAAACATAGCTGCACATTTGATGATCTAGTAGAAATAGAAACTAAAGTTAAATCATATGACAGTATTAAATTAGAAATGCAATATACAATAAGAAAAGAAGATAAAACTATTGCAATAGCAACAACAAAACATTGCTTTACAAATAAATCTGGCTTACCATTAAGACTAAATAAAGCAGTACCTGAGTTAGATAAAAAATTTAAAGAAGAATTAGAAAATAATAAATAGGAAGAAAATAATGGGAACATTTATAAATATAATAAAAGAACATATACAATATAAGCATCAGATTTTTAAATTAGCAATTACAGACTTGATAAAAACATATAGAGGAGCTGTACTTGGTTGGAGTTGGGCAATAATAAAGCCAGCAGTTACAATATTTGTTTACTGGTTTGCTTTTACAGTTGGATTAAGAGCAGGAAATAGCGTATCAGGTTTCCCATTCTTTTTATGGCTAATTGCAGGATTAATTCCATGGAACTATATGAATGAAATGTTTATTAGCGGTATGGAGTCAATGATAAAGTACAGATATTTAGTAACTAAAATTAAATTTCCAATCTCAACAATTCCTACATTTGTAAATATATCTAAAACTGTTATATTTTTAATTTTATTAGCACTTGTTATAATAATTTTTATGACATTTGGATATATGCCAGATTTATACACTTTACAAGTATTTTTCTATATGATTTTAGCATTTATATTTTTCGATATATGGAGTATATTTTCATCAATGCTTGCAGCAATAAGTGTAGATTTTTCAAATTTTATAAAAGCAGTATTAACAGCAATATTCTGGTTATCAGGAATTTTATGGGACACAAATAAAATTACTCATCCATTGGGAAAAATTTTCTTTTTATTTAATCCAATTACTTATTTAGTAAATGGATTTAGAAATTGTTTTATTTATAAAATAGCATTTTGGGAAGAACCAAAAAAACTTGGATGTTTTTGCATTGTATTATTAGTTTTAACAATTATAACAGTTCGCACATATAAAAAATTGAGAAAAGAAATTCCAGACGTATTATAAAAAGAGGTATATTAAATGAGTGAAGATGTTGTAGTATTTAAGAACGTAACAAAAAAATACAGATTATTTAAAACGAGAAGGGAAAGATTAATTTCCGTTTTTACCAAAAGAGTAAAATACACTACAAAACTAGCCGTAAATGATGTTTCGTTTAAAATAAAAAAAGGAGAAACTGTTGCCATATTAGGAAAAAATGGTGCAGGAAAATCAACAATATTAAAAATAATAACAGGAGTATCTTTTCAAAATGAAGGAGAAGTAGAAATAAAAGGAAGAGTAAGTGCTTTGCTAGAACTTGCTACTGGATTTGAAGATACATTTACAGGACGAGAAAACATTTATTTAAAAGGCGATTTACTTGGAATTCCAAAAGATGAGATAAAAAAATTAGAAAAACAAATTGTTGAATTTGCAGAACTCGAAGAGTATATAGATCAACCAATAAGAACATATTCAAGTGGTATGAGAGCTAGATTAGGATTTGCGATATATATAAATATCGAACCAGAAATACTAATTGTTGATGAAGTTCTTAGTGTAGGAGATAAACAATTTGAAAAGAAGTGCTTACAAAAAGTAAATGAAGTAATAGAAAAACATGATGTAACTTTACTTTTTGTCACTCATTCAACAGAAACAGCTAAAAAATTTTGTAAAAGAGGAATTATTTTAAATGAAGGAAAATTAGTATTTGATGGTGATATTAAGGAAGCTGTCGAAAAATATGAAAGTAGCATAAATTGACAAAAAATATATTAATTGATATAATAATCAATACGCATAAAAAACAACACCTATTTGTGCGAAAGCAGATAGGGTTGTTTTTATATTATAGGGAAATTCTCAGAATTTCCCTATAATATAAAGGCTTCGCCACAAATCCACACAAAATTTCTAAAGAAATTTTGGCGGGCGAACAATTAACGCGGACTTTGCAA
>CANQAH010000026.1 GCA_947588885.1 uncultured Clostridia bacterium | reverse complement strand
CCATAACCTGTAGTTACATTATCAACTAAAATACCTGTTCCTGATTTTAATGCAACTCTATCAGTTCCTAATTTTATATCTGATCCATCACCAGTTCCTTCTATAACTGATTTTCCTGAAATTGTAATATCTCCTCTACGAGCAAGTATACCAATAGGTCCTGCAATATTTCCATCATCGATAACTACAGTTCCAGTTTGTGGCCAATAAATTCCACAAGCACTTGATGATGTTATACTTCCACCATTCATTATAAATGTTGAGTTTTGAATTTGATTATTTCCACTAATTCCAAAACTTACAGCATCTATTGTTCCACCGTGCATTATAAATTGATTATCTTTTCCACCTATAAATACACCATCTTCTGATACTTTTATATTTCCATTGTATAAAGTACCTTTGCAACCAGTCCCTGAAATTATTAATCCTTCACTTCCATAATTTCTACCAGATATTTCTGTTTCACCTGTTTCTGAACCACTAATATCACAATTGTATATTACAAATTCAGAACCAACTCCAGCAGCTGCAACTCCACGTGCTCCATTAGCAACATGAATAGTTGCATCTTTAATTGTTATTTTAGCATCTCCACTAGCTTCTCCTATTGCTAAGATTGTACATTTTTGTTGATTATTTATTCCATAATTATCATAAGTTCCATTTTCAATTGTAACATTACCTTTTTTAACATATATTGCACATGTTCCATGAGCTTCAATTTTTCCATTTCCTGTTATTGTTAAGTTTGTTCCACCTTCAACAACTAAAGCTCCATTTTTGCTTGCATTTTTTGAATTGATTGTTTTACCATTTAAATCAAGAGTTATAGATGCATTGTTTGAAACATATATGCATCCTTGTCCTTCTTTATCTTGTTCAGCAGGTGCTTCAGTATTTCCACTTTCATCAATCGTAATATTTTGTAATAAAGTTACTGTTTCACCACTTTTAGCATCTTGTAATGCTTCATCTAATGTTTTAAAATATGCTGTAGTTCCATCTGCTGCAACTATTTTTGCTCTTGCATTTGCTTCTGTAAGGTCAGCATCACCTCTTGTTGTTTCTTGTTCTTCCAAAGCTGTAGGAGTAACAATATTTTCTGTATCACTTTCTTTAGCCTCTTCTTCTACTTCATTAGAAATTGTATTTTTAGCTTCTATTTCTTCACTTGAAACTACTTCTTTTGTTTCTACACTTTTTTCAGAAACTTGTTCTTTTTCTTCTGTTACTGATTCTTCTGATTCTTTTATTTTTTCAGATTCATTATCTTTTTCAGAAGTTTCTTTATCTAAAGTTTCATCTTCTTTAGAATTAGCTCCATCTTTAGTAGACTCTTCAACATTCTCTTTGCTTGTTGTAGCATCTCCTACTACTTCTGCAGCATCTTCTTCAATCACATCAGCAACTCCTTCACTAGCATATGCTGTCATAGGTAAAGTAAGTGTTACTATAATTGTCAAAGCTAAAGTTGAAAATAAAAATTTTCTTTTCATAGCTTTCTCCTTTTTTATTTTATTTTTTTCGCCTATACTCCCATATTATATAAGGGTAAATCTTCACTGTCAAGAGGATTTGCGGATTTTTTTATATTTTTTCCATTTTTTTATTTTTTATTTAAAATTTATCTTTTTAAGAATAAAAATTCGCAAAAAATTTTGTAGCGAAGCCTTTATATAATAGGAAATGTGAAGCACTTTCCCATTATAGAACAAAAGCGGACATTTTTATATGTCATACTATATAAATTTATTGCAAAGTCCGCGTCAATTGTTCGCCCGCCAAAATTTCTTTAGAAATTTTGTGTGGATTTGTGGCGAAGCCTTTATATAATAGGAAATGCGAAGCACTTTCCTATTATATAACAAAAGCGGACATTTTTATATGTCATACTATATAAATTTATTGCAAAGTCCGCGTCTTTGTTCTAAGCGCCAAATTTTTGTTAAAAAATTTGTGTGCAATTTGGGCGAAGCTTTTATCTTATAGGAAATTCGGAGAAATTTCCTATAAGATAAAATTAAGTAGCCCCTAATATTAAGGCCTACTCTTAAAAATATACATTCTATTAAATCGTTCTTACAATGATTATTCATATATAGATTCATAATTATTCATATATGCATATCCACTCATTTCTGTAGTCCAAGTAAATTCATTTATTCCCAAATCACTTCTAGAAATCAAGTTTTTGTCATAACATAAATATTGTGCAAGTCTATATAACCTCGTTTTAGAAGAATAACTAAATATTATATTATGATAATCAGAAAGTTCCTCTTTGCCATCTTCATATACAAAAATAATATAATTATTTTTTGAATTCATTATTGTATCCATTGAAACAGGTGTGAAGCAATACAAATTAAAATCTTCTCCTGAAGAATATGCCATCCTATCTTCTGAAACTTCAAATAGATGTTCAAAATTTTCATCACTATTATCAAATAAATAAAAGCCATTTTCATTCCCGTTTTTAACATATATTTTTTCAGGAGTTTTTAATATATAATCGCATTTTCGATATTCATTTCCATATTCAGCCTCATCTTTTTGAACTGCTGCTTGAAGTTCTGCCCTTTTCATACTATCTTTACTGTCATTTTTTAATTGTCTACCACATAATACACATGCAAGTATAAATAAAAGTATAATCGAAACAAATAAAATAATTTTTTGCTTATTTGTTAAATTACTCATATTTTAATCCCTTCTTATATATACAGAAACACTACCAGCATTTACAGGAAAATTTCCAAATCCTTCTGAATCAATATAAATTTCTTCATTTCTATGTCCCAAAGCATCTATAAAACATTTATTTTCTAAGTTTCTTCCGACATACATTCTCTTATTTCCCTCATACTTATCAGAAATAACTACTGCCAATCCAGATTTGTTGTGTTCATCATCTCCTAGACGTGTAAATCCTACAACATCATAATCATCAAAATAATCTACTTGTTCACCATATGCTTTATCTCTTCTAAGTCCCATCAAAATTTTTAAATTTTCAACTGGATCAATATCATCATGTATTATTCCATAATAGTCTCCATAAAACACACATGGATACCCCTCTTGTCTAAGTAAAATTATTGCATACGCAATTTCCTTAAACCAATTCATTACCCATGATTCTAATCCTTGCCCAGGTTGTGTATCATGATTATCAACAAATGTAACCGCCATACTTGGATTATTTTTCATTAAAGTATTATCCAATAATTTTGACATATCAAAATCACCATTTGAAATTGATGCATGATAAAAATTATAATGTAAAGGTACATCAAATAATGATAATTCTCCTTCAGTTTTTGAAATATAATCTTGTAAATCATTTATATTGGCAGACCAATATTCTCCAACTGAAAATAATTCTTTATTAGTTTTCTCTCGTAAATTTTTTATAAAATCTTTTATAAAATAAGATTCAATATGTTTTACTGCATCAAATCTAAATCCATTTACTTTTGTTAAATCTAAATACCATTCTCCCCACTTTTTACATTCAGAAACAACTTCAGGATTAGAAAAATCCAAATCTGCTCCCATTAAATAATCATAATTTCCATTTTCTTTGTCTACATTCATTTGCCATGTTTTATCTTTTAATTTAAATAAAGCTGTTTCTTTTTTTCTAAAATCATAATCTATCCCACTAAAATGAGTCCAATTCCATTCAAAATCAGAATATTTATGATTTCTTTCTGGAAATGTAAATTTTGTTGCAACTAAAACTGTTTGTTCCTCTCCTTCCTCAACATTGTGGTTTTCCCAACTACATTTAACAGCTTTAATTGTTTGTAATTCATCAGCACCCATTTTATGATTTAAAACTATATCAGCATATACTTCAATTCCTTGTTGTTGAAGTGAAATTATTGCATCTATGTATTCTTCTTTTGTTCCATATTTGGTTGAAATTGATCCTTTTTGATCAAATTCTCCTAAATCGTATAAGTCATATGCTGCATATCCCACATCATTTGCACCCATAAGAGCCTTATAAGCAGGTGGTAACCATAGAGCAGTAACTCCATCTCTTGAAAGTTCTTCTCCCTTTTTCTTAACTGTATTCCATAAATTTTTATTGCAGTTCAAATACCATTCAAAATACTGCATCATTATTCCATTAAAGTTTTTTTTCATTTCTCAACTCTTTTCTTTTGTTATTCCGCATTTTTTATTTCTTGAATTTTTTCATTTTTTTGTAATTCTGGTTCTAAAAATTTAAAGCATTTTTTATTTTTATTCATAACAGCAATTCCAACATCTAAATCATTTCTTAATCTTTTACTTGCATATTTTATAATTATAGGTTTGTCTTCAATTGCTTTTAATATAACATCCTTATCATCTCTCATCTCTTGCGAAGCAAAATATAAAATTTGGCCAGATTTTTCTAAACCTGCTAATAATAGTTCTTTATCATCTTTTAATTCATCATCTACATAACAATACGTCCATCCAAGTTTACTTACAGACTCATAGACAATTTCTCTATCTTTTCTTAATTTACTACCAGCAAATTCTAATGCTTCTGGATTGTTTTTAACTGCTGCAAATACAACTTCTTTATCATCATGTAAAGAATCTTCTGCAAATTCTAAAAGTTTTCCATTTTCATTTACAGCTGCAAGAACATAATTTCTATCAGTTGCATTTTTTTTCATATTAGTAATTTCAATTGCTTCTGGCATATAAATTTCATCCTCCGCCTTCCTATATATAACCCGATTTTATATGTAAGAATTTTAAAAATCAATAAATTTAACAAAATTGTAATAAAAAACACCCCAACAAGGTATTACCTTATTAGGGTGATATCAAGTAAGTCTATAAGCCGGGTTCTGTCTTGAATAGCCATTTATCTAGAATATATATCACTATATATTTCAAGCCATCTACCCACATAAGAAGAAACGAGCAGTTTTTAACCTTCTTACTTATGAGTGATGTTGCTCCAGGTGGGGTTTACACGAACAAGAAATATCGCTATTTCTCCGGTGAGCTCTTACCTCCCCTTTTCAACCTTACCACAATAGTGGCGGTAATTTTCTGTTGCACTTTCCTTAAGGTCTCCCTCACTAGACGTTATCTAGCACCATTGCTCTATGGAGCCCGGACTTTCCTCTCATGGTACCTCACGGTATCCATCAGCGACTATTCAGCTTACTCTTTATATATTTTAAACAGATTTTGCTCATTTGTCAAATACCCACTTTTATCTTTCATCACCATCATCTTTGCTTGCTGGAGTAGAATTACTTTCTCCCGCATTAGGTCCAACAGGTCCTACTGGTGTTTGTAGAACCCTATAATGATTTTCTATTTCATCTGTATATTCTTTTTTTAATGATGGAAAATAAATTACATTATAAAACGCGTCATGTACTTTACTTTTATCTTGTTCTGCAAATTCTTGGTTGTTTTCACTCATTTTGGTAAAAGTTGTATCAATAAATTTTTCTGCATCTTCTCTTGTAGGTGGATTTTTCCAAAATCCTTCAACTTGTTGTCTTAATATATCTGCATCTTTTCCCATATATCTTGTGGCAGTTCTATCAACATAACCTAATATAGATTCAATATATTGATAATAATGTAATAAATCTTTTCCATGGATTTTTCCTTTTTCAAGTTCAGAAATTATTTTATATGGTGCTGTTATGTAATCTGTAATTGTACTTTCCATTCCTCTAGATTCAAATACTTTTTTAGCTAATTCAACTTGATTTTCATATCTACTAGGATCTTTCACTTGTCTTCCAACCTGATTCATAACAAATCTTGAAATATATTCAGTAAATCCTTCACTTATTTGATTATGCATTATTCTTCTAGAAGATTTTTGCGGATTTATTTCTATTGTAGAAACTCCTCCAAATGCAACAGGATTTTCTGTATTATTTTGTGCATCAGTTATATATTCTAAATAATAACCTAAATCATCAAAATCAGCACTAGCTGAAGCATTTATATATGTTGAATTTCCTTCTTTATGTATTATTTCATCTGGATTAAGTTCTCTTCTTGGAATTAAAGATTTTTCCATAACATGTGTCCATTCATGAAATATTGTGTGTCTTATATCATCTATATCATTAAGATTTATCCCATTTAATTTTTTTCCATCTTCAGATCTTTGACTTCCGTCAAATAAAACCACTGCTTGTGATAATTCATCATCTAAACTAACCTGTATTGTATGTGCTCCTGGTCTTGACATGTTGTAATTTCTTGAAGTAACAGATTGATTTCCATACTGAATGTTATCATCTTTTCCTTCTCTAAAATTTCCATATCTAAGTGTATGCAAATTTCTGGCCATTTTATCTACTAAAAATTTAGAAGGCAGCCTTCCTCCAGATATTTTTTCAAGAGAAGTAACATATTCATAAATAAACATTTGTGTTAATTCACAATCTTCACCTTGTGTACTTCTTTCCCATCTATCTCCTTTTGATTGTATAACACTTGAAATATATTCTAATAAACCATTCTTATCTTCTTCCTTATATTGTAAAAGTTGACTTTCAACTTCAGATCTCATAAAAATCTCCTTTATTGTAACGCTTTATATTCAAAATTGCTCATAAAATCAAATAATTCTTTTACTCTCTTTAATGTGATGATTTCATTTTTCTGTAATGCACATTTAGGTTTTTCTGTTATCATTTCTTTTTTATAACAATTTTTCTGCATTTTGTAAATTAAATATCTAATATCCATATAATCAAAATATATCTGATATCCGTCATCTAAATCTTTCCAAAATTGACTAAAAGAATAATCCCTTCTTTCTTCCATTTAAGTAATTCCTTTCTTGTGTATATTTTAGTTTATCATTTCCTTAAATTTTTGTTCATCAATAACTTGTACGCCTAATTGATTGGCCTTATCTAATTTACTTCCTGCATCTTCTCCTGCAACTACATATGTTGTCTTTTTAGAAACAGAATTTGAAACTTTTCCACCAAAATTTTCTATAATTTCTCCTGCTTCATCTCTAGTGTATTCTTCTAAAGCTCCAGTAAGCACAAATGTCATTCCTTCAAATCTATTATCTCCGTTTTCCTCTACTTGTGCTTCCATATTTACATTAGCATCTTTCAATTTTTGAATTAAGTCTTTAGTTTGTTCTTGTTCAAAAAATTCATAAATAGCTTGTGCAGTAATTTCTCCTGTGTCATCAACTTCCATAAGTTCTGCATATGTTGCTTCCATTAAATTATCCATCGTTTTAAAAGTTTTTGCTAAACTTTTTGCGCCTTTAACACCTACATGTCTAATTCCTAAAGCATTTATTAATCTATACAAATCATTTTGTTTACTATCTTCTATTGCATCAATCAAATTTTGTGCAAATTTTCTACCATCTTTTTTTAAAGATTTTACATCTTCTAACTTTAAAGTATATAAATCTGCAATATTATTTATCAAACCTCTATTTAATAATTCTTCAATAATTGAATAACCTAATCCTTTAATATTCATAGCTTCTCTAGATGCAAAATGCCAAATACTTCTAAATAGCTTTGCCTGGCACTCAATTCCTATACATCTAATAGCAGCTTCTCCTTCTTCTCTTATCGCATCTGCTCCACAAACAGGACATTTTGTCGGCATAGAAAAAGGTATTTGTGTTCCATCTCTTTTTTCTTTAACAACTTCAACTACTTCAGGTATTACATCCCCAGCTTTTTGAATAACAACTGTGTCACCAATCATTAAATCTTTTTCTTTTATAAAATCTTCATTATGAAGTGTAGTTTTAGAAATTGTTGAGCCAGCAACTTTAACAGGCTCTAATATTGCCATAGGTGTAATAACTCCAGTTCTTCCAACTTGACATATTATATCTTTTAATTTTGTTTCTTTTGTTTCTGGTGGATATTTATATGCAATAGCCCACTTTGGCGTTTTATAAGTTGTTCCGAGGATTTCTCTTAAATGCAAATCATCAACTTTAATAACCGCGCCATCTATTCCAAAAGAAAGTGATTCTCTGTCATCTCCAATTTTGTTAATTGCATTGATTGCTTCTTTAACATTGTCACAAAGTATTTTTACAGGATTTACATTAAATCCAAGTTTTTCAAGATATAATAATGATTCATAATGTGATTTAAAATCAATAGTATCAGATTTTTGAACATTAAAAATATAAATATCTAAGGGTCTTTTGGCGGTTTCACTACTATCTAGTTGTCTTAAAGATCCTGCTGCTGCATTACGAGCATTTGCAAATAATGGTTCCTCTAAAATTTCTCTTTCTTCGTTAAGTTTTTCAAATCCTTCTTTAGAAATAAAAACTTCTCCACGAACTATTATATCTACATTTTCAGTTAGTTTTTGAGGTATATGAGGAATAGTTTTTAGGTTATCAGTAATATCTTCTCCAACAAGTCCATTTCCTCTTGTTGCTCCTCTAACAAATTCACCATTTTTATATTCTAAACTGACAGACAAGCCATCAATCTTAGTTTCAACAACATATTTTAAATCTATATTACTTTCTTCTGCAACTTTTCTAGTACGTTCGTCAAAAGCATATAAATCTTCAAAACTAAATATATCTAATAAACTTTGAAGTGGAACTTCATGTTCCACTTTTTCAAAACCTTCTTTAACATGTCCACCAACTTTTTGAGTTAATGAATCTTTATTTATAAATTCAGGATACTGAGCTTCTAAATTTCTTAGCTCTAACATTAACATATCATACTCGAAATCACTTATTTCAGGAGCATCATCATCATAGTATTTTGAAGCATAGTATTCTGTCTGTTTTCTTAAGTCTATTATTCTTTTTTCAGCTTGTTTTTTAGTCATTTTTAAATATTTCCTTTCCCTTTGCTAAATAATCTACTCCTGAGAAAATTGTTGCAACAACAGAAATCGCCATCATTACTGATGAAATAATATTTATTACTAAATATCCTCCTTGTAGTCCTCCTGAAACAAATTCAAAGAAGCTTCCAATATCAACAAAAGCAAATATTAAAGCAATCATTTGTGTAACTGTTTTTAGTTTTCCCCATATAGAAGCTGCAATGACTAATCCACCTTTTTCTACCGCAATTAATCTAAATCCTGAAACTATAAACTCTCTAGCTAAAACTATAATTGGAATCCATGCAGGTATTTTCAATTTTTCAACTAAAATTACCATCGCAGCTAATACTAAAATTTTATCTGCAAGAGGATCTAAAAATTTTCCAAAAGTTGTTACTTGATTTCTAGATCTTGCTATGTACCCATCTAATTTATCTGTAATAGATGCTATAATAAAAATTGCATCCATTATAATCATTGGAATCGCTACTTGATACACATCTCCATTAATTGGAATATATGCAAAAGCAACCATTACAGGTACCAAAATCATTCTAAAAATAGTTAGTTTATTTGCTAAATTCATTTTTTTCTCCAATCCTACTTTTTATTAATATTTATAATATCTATAATATCAGAAATATATTTACCAATAATAGGAATATTTAATCTAACAATATATTGAAGTATATATATTAATGCAGCTGTTATTAAATAAAATCCTATACCAATTCCTAGTCCTTTTCCAATCCCCGAAATTAAATTTCTAATAAAAATTTGTTTTTTACTTTCAAGTAAAGTAAGCAATTCGTATAATCTTGTATTTTCTAAATTTGCATTTAATTTTTCTATTTTTTTAGTAATATTTTTAAACATCTTTAAACCTCAAACAATTTAATTTATTGTTTGAAGTTTAAAGTTTTTTTATTCTTCCTCTGCCATTTTTTCCTTTTCAGCCTTCTCTTTTTTGTTTAGTTCTTCCAAGTTATCTATTAAACCTTGTAATCTCTCCAAATCAGAACCAATTAATTGCCAATCCTTCGCTTCAGATGATTCTTTTAAATTATTATTAGCCTTAATTATTGCTTCTATTAATTGCTCTTTATCCTCTTTATTTATAAAGTTAATCGTTCCAGCTGAATCTGTAACAAGTTTTGATAATGCTTCAGATAAATCATCACCAATAGCAACTTTAGTTCCTGATGCAACTATAACTTTTGCAAGTGTTGGTACTTTAGTTTCGTTTAATAATACTTGATAAACCGGTTGGACATATAAAATACTATTTTCAATAGGTATAATATAAGTATTTCTAATCAATTCAGTTCCAGAAGTATTTATTTTTTCTAATTCATCTGCAATTGTTTTATCTTGATCAATTTGTACATTTAGTTGTTGTATTCCAGGCAATGTAGTGTCTGAAATAAGTTTATATAAAACAAGATTATTTTTTCCATTTTCATAAGTTCCAACTAAATATGAATTTAAACTTTGTTTATTAGATTTTGTATATGGTACAACTAATCCTATTTTTTCTTCAGATTCATTTGCTACTTTAAGAACTGTATAATATGGTTCCGTGTTCTTTGTTCCTTCATTCGTAGTAGTTTGTTCTGCAACTTTCCATACATCATCACTTCTATATAAAATTTCTGTATTAACATTATGATATCTTTCTAAAACTTTTGCTTGTACTTCATATAATAATTTTGGATATACAATATTTTTTTGAATATCTTTTGGTATTGATTCATTTGAATCAGCAAAAAGCTCTGGATAAATATTATAATAAAGCATTGCAATAGGATCTGTTTTATCTGTTATATAAAATGTTGTTGTTCCATCATAAGCATTTATAAGTACTTTTATAGAATTTCTAATATAATTAATCTGTTTATTTTTATTTTCAATTTGTATATTAGTTTTTTGTGAATATGGATAAGAGTTTGATGTCGTATAAGCATCTAATACCCACATTAATTGTCCATTATCAGTGATTACCATATATGGAGATTCATCATAAACCAAATAAGGCAATAAAACTTTAGCTCTATCTCTAATATTCCTATTCATTAAGATTTTGCTTTCTGATGTAATATTTCCATTAAAAAATAATTTATAATCATGTTCTGATAATGATAGCACTAGCCTATCAACAATATTAGCACTAATTCCAGCTTCTCCATCATATTCATTTTCTTCATATGATGTTGTTGAGTTTGGATAATCAAATTCTTTTTTATCAGTAACATTTGTAACTATTGTATCATCAGTGGCCATTCCAAAATAAATACGTGGTTCTTTTATTTTTATTTTTTCATCGCTACCATCATATTTTGATTGTACATAAGAAATTCCTGTCTTATCATTTTTCTTATTTGCTTCTGTAATTACAACCCCATACCCATGAGTATATTGATATGTTTTATTATTATATGTTCTATTTGCTCCACTAACTATTTCTCTAGGTGTAATATACAAAGATCTTGTTTTTCCATTAATCTCGTATCTTCCAAGTTGAGTTGTAGGAAATGTATAATATCCTTCTTTATCTATATATTCAGCTAAATTCTTAAGAGTTGTATCTTCATCAATAACTGTAATTTGTGATAATAACTCCACATTTTTCATAATAGTTTCATCTTCTAAATTAGAAGTATTGTCTATGTTAATTTCATCAATATGAATATTATACGCATCCCTTGTGTTTTTTATATTTTCTTCTATATATATTCTTTGCTTATCAAATTCATTTTTATTTGCATACATATATTGAAAAGTTGTCATGACAGCAAATAAACCAACTAAATAAATTGGTGTTATTAACATTGATGAAATAATTTTTTTAACTTTAAATTTCTTTAAATATTTAATTGTCCTAAATAATGAGAATAATATAACAACTCCCAATATTCTATAACCAATAACTTTTATTTTTACTTCTGTCAAACCAGCTCCAATAAGTTCTGTTCTAGATTCATCATTAAGTGTAAGCAAATTTCCATTTACTACTTCTTGAGAACTTAAAACCATAAGACCAGCTATAAGCACAGCAATAAGAAAAATATTTGTAAAAACATGTTTTAAAAAACTACTTTTCTTTATATCTTCTCCATCAACTCCATTTAAATAAATATTTAGAGTTAAGATATAATAAGCACAAATGTATATTGTAAGAATTGCTAAAAAAGCAGCTAAAAATATTAATATTGATTTAATAAATGGAATTTGGAACATATAAAAAGAAATATCTAAATTAAATATTGGATCAGTTTTGCCAAATTGGGCAATATTAGTAAATAATAAAAATTTTTCTGTTAATAAATCTTTTGCTATAAAAGCCACAAAAACACTAACTATAAATGATATTGATTTATTTGGAAGATGTGGCATATCTTTTTGTTCTTTATCAAATATGGTTTTTAATGCTCTCGAAACAACTTTATTTGAAATAAATATTATTATATAAGATATTATAAAAGCAGTTATAAATACTAAAGATTCTGTTTTCAAATTTTTATAAAAAATAGAAACATATTGCTCTCCTATTTCTTTGTATTGTAAATATTGACTTCTTGAAGATACAAGAATAATTAGAGCATATATTATTAAAAATAAAATTACTATAACTCGTCTGCTTAAAATCTTTTTTAGTTTTTCTTTCATTTTTATTCCTTTCTTAACTTCAAGTAAATTTCATTTTATTTAATAGTATTTCCAAATTCAGAGCATACATGAATTATATAATTTTTATAATAATAATTCAAGGTTATAAAATGCTTTTTGCAAAAAAAGACTATTTAGAAAATTCTAAATAGCCTTTTTTTACCTTACATGAAAATGCTGTGCATTTCCTATTATATAAAAGCTTCGCCCAATTTCATAAATTCATTATTTAAAATCATCAAATTTTTTTGTTCTTGCATATACAAATAATGATATTATGGAAAATGAAAATATGAAAGCACACACTATTGCACTTACTCCAGTCTTAGGTAATGGTTCTTTTGAAACTGTATTGTCTTGACTTCCTTTTGGCTGCGTCGTTGAACTTGATTCATTCTTAGGTTGTGATGATGGTGATGATGACGGAGATGGTGATGGTGACTCAGGAACAATTTCTTTTAATCTAACTGATGGACTAGTTGTTATTTCATCAGTATAACTTTTTTCTTCGTCATCTTCATATGCTAATGTAACTTTTTCATTTGTATCTATAATTTTATCTAATAATTCCTGATTATTCATATCTTTAATTTTTAATTTATACCTAAACGTAGCAAGTTCACCTGGTTTTAATTCATCTATAGTCCAATCAAAACTTGAATCCTTTTCTTTAGAATATTCTCCTTTTGATGGATTACCATCAGCTGTATAATTAAAATTATTAATAATAACATCTGGAAAATAATCTGAAAGTTTTATATTTTTTAATGTCTTCAAAATTTTTTCAGTAACATCTTTTAAAATATCATCAGTTATGACTTTTTCCAAATCTGTTGTGCTAACCAAATAATATTTGTCTGCAGTTGGATTTTCACTAGTTCCAAATATAGATTCAGCAGCATCCAAATTCACTTTTAATTCTTCTTCATTAGAAAATGCAGGTCTTCCTGGTGAAATCTCTTCTTGCATATTCATACCTGTCAAAAGTGTTATCGTATATATACCACTATTTTTCAAATCTTGTAATGTCTTTTTTGTATTTTGACAAATTAACGTATGAGTTTCTGAAACCTCGTTTGAAAAATTTCCTTGAGTATCATCAGTTGGTACACCATCTGTTAATAAAATTAAAACTTTATTATTTTTCGCTGAAGAAAAAAGTGATTTACCTACTAATAGTCCTGCATCAATATTTGTTCCAAATTGAACCTTTCTGTCTAATTCATTCTGCAAAGATTCTAGATATTTAGTTTTATTATTTGTCAATTCCTGCCTAACCGTAGCAGCATTTAAAGTAGGATTTCCTCCACAAAAATCAACCAATCCCATCTTAACAGACGATGATACATTAAAAATATCCTCTGCAAGTTTTGAAGCACTCTCTATAGTCTTCGCTTTACGTGTTTTTCCATCAGCTGCAATATATCCCATAGATGAAGAGTTATCTATAACAAAAACAATTTCATTTGCAGCAATTTCTTCTGATTCACCAGAAGAATTAGATACTTTTAATTCAATTGTAACTTCACCATTATCCGGATCAGAGCTAACAATTTGCTTTGAAACAAATGCTTGTCCTTCTAATAAATATTTAGTTTCACTAGCTTTTTTTACTACTTCCAATTTAACAGGGTTTGCGGCATATGTATTAGAAAAAATCGAAATAATTATTACAAATAGTAATATAGAAAAAGTAAACTTCTTTATTTTCATTCTTTAACAGCCTTTCTTATACTTATAAAAATATTATAATTGTATAAATTCGTAATTTCAATTACAATTTCATTACTTTTAAAATAATTTATATGTAAATTTTATTATATAAAGGCTTCGCCCAAATTGTATAATAAAATAGTATTTATCAAAATGGCAAAAGTAGCCCTAATTGTATTAAGGCTACTCTCCTTTTTTATCTATATCTACACTATTTTCCTTCAATATCTCTACCCTTTTTATATGCAACCACTGCACCAGTACCAGTTGCCAATGTTGCTAATATTAATGCAACAATTCCCCAATCACCTGTTTTTGGTAATTTAGTTCCTGATGTTGTATTGTCTTTCTTTGGTATCGTTATAATTGGTGTTCCAGATGGTGTCGGAGTTGGAGTATAAGTTGGATAATATGTTGGATAGTAATAATAGTAATACTCATCATCTTCATATGCATATGCAGAATCTTTTCCTAGCTTATTAGCACTCATTCTTGTATCAATAAAAATAAGTGTAATAATCATTAGAACGCATGTTGCAACTATTAGTAGAGAGAATAGTACATTTCCTTTTTCATTCTTTGCTTTTGATAATAATTTCATAATTTTCTTCTCCTTAGTCAAGTTGTTAATATTCTAATATATAGAAATGTAATTTGCAATAGTTATTATTTTACATTTCCATTACAATTATATTACATTTTTATATGATCGCCCTTAAAAATTCATTGCTATCAAAGGCTTCCATATCATCAATTTGTTCTCCAATTCCAATATATTTTACAGGAATTTTATTTTCATCAACAATGCCAATCACTACTCCACCTTTTGCAGTTCCGTCTAACTTTGTTAAAACAATTCCTGTTATATCTGTAGTCTCTTTAAAAACCTTCACTTGCGAAATTGCATTTTGACCTGTTGTACCATCCAAAACAAGTAATATTTCTTTTGAAGCATCAGGTAATTCTCTATTTATAATTTTATTAATTTTTGCAAGTTCATCCATTAAGTTTTTCTTATTATGCAATCTTCCAGCTGTATCACAAATTAATACATCTGCTTTTTGTTCTTTAGTATACTGAATTGCGTCAAATACCACTGATGCAGGATCTGTTCCTTCTGGTTTTTTTACTAAATCACATTGTGCTCTTTGTGCCCAAATTTCAATTTGTTCAACAGCAGCTGCTCTAAAAGTATCTGCTGCAGCAATGACAACTTTTTTACCTTTTTTCCTTAAATTATTAGCTATTTTTCCTATTGACGTTGTCTTACCAACACCATTTACTCCTATAACTAAAATCACAGATGGAGATGTTTCTATATTTAATTCTGAACTTCCTACATCTAATAATTTAGCCATTTCATCCCTTAATGCTTTTTTTACATCCTCTTCATCTTCAATTTTTTCTTTCTTTATTCTATTCCTCAATTCATCTATAATTTTTTCTGATGTTTCTACACCAATATCAGACATTATTAATATTTCTTCAAGTTCTTCTAATAAATCTTCATCTACTTTTCTAAAATTTGCAAAAACATCATTTATTTTTCCACTAATATTTTCTTTTGTTTTTCCAAGACTATTTTTTAGCTTCTCAAAAAATCCCATTATTTCCTCCATTTTGCTATTGATAAAATCTTTTGTAAATTTATCATACTTTCAATTTTTTTTAAAGCTAATTTTAAAATATTTTTATATATTTTTTTAATCATATATCAGAATTTTATTTCTTACTTTAAATTATTCCTAATAATATTAAAAAATATTCTACAAAAACTTGGAATTTCTATGGAAATAAATAGCATTTTTTAAATTTTAATGACCTATAACTACTTCATATACAGATGTACATTTTCCATTTTTAAACTTGAAATTGAAACATCTATCAAAATATAATTTTTTTATAAAAACATTTTGAACAGTATCTGTTTCTTCCTCATAGCTATCTTCTGAATATATACATTCAGTATCTGCATCAACAGTAATTCGTGCAGATCTACCAGTTCCCTTATATTTAGGGAACTCTGTTTCTTGTTCTTTTGTAGTATCTTCAGTTACTATTTCTCCTTTTAACATACATGTACCATCATCGTTTTTTACTGCATCAGTAACTAAAAACAAATCTGTATCAGTTAGTTCCTCTGTTATTTCTTCATATTCGTAATCATCTTCATCATCCGTATACATATCTTCGTCTTCATCTTCTTCTGGCATAGTATTATTTTGCTTGTCATTAATTTTTTCTTGTAGCTCATCAATTGTATTTTTCATACTAGCTGCATTAGATTTTAGTTTCTCAATTTCCTTATCTGAGTTTGTTTTTTCAACATAAAAATAGCCTGCAATTGCAATAATTGCTATTACTAATAATATTAGTAATACAATAATTAAACTTCCTTTAGATGATTTTTTTTCTTCCATTTTTGTTTCCTTTCACATTTTTTATTTTTTATAAATATAATTATAATTTTTTTTATTTTTTTTGGCAAGCAATAAAGAACAAAAGCGGACAATAAATGATCTGAAAAAGGAAAAATTACCTTGAATTGTCCGCGTCTTTGTTCTAAGTGCCAAATTTTTGTTAAAAAATTTGTATGCAAATTGATCAAAGCCCTTATACAATCGAAAATGCAGAGTACTTTCATATTATATAAAAAATATTTCGTTATATTTTGTAAAAAATATATAGAACTAGAAAGTTTATGATATAATCATACTCAAAAGGTACTTAATATGTGGTCATACATACTTATAACAATATTTCTCATTTGTTTAAAATAAATGAATCTGAAAAAAATAAATAAAAAAGTTAATCTATAATGGAGGCAAAAAATGAAAAAAATTATTAATAAATCATCATTATTTGTAGTAATTATATTATTCATATTATTAATTAAGCCATTAAATACAAATAATGCATCACAACAACCATCTTATAATAATATTGAAGCAAACACTATCTCAACTTCATCTAGTGAAGATAATAAATATGAAACCTCAAAACTTGAAATAAATATAGCAGATTACTTTATATTTATAATTCCCATTATATTTTTAATTATTTCAATATTATTATGGTTCATATATGGACGTGATAAACAAATTATTGAAACAACTGTTGAATTTTATCCTCCTAACGATCTAAATAGTTTAGATGCTGCCTTTATATATAAAGGCAAAGCTGAAAGTAAAGATGTAACATCATTATTAATATTTTTAGCCAATAAAGGATATTTAGAAATTTGTAATGGAAATATAGATTTAAATGCTAAAAAAGTTAATTTAAATAAAGAATCAAAAATAAATACTGAAAAGAAAATAATTGAATTACAAGAAAAAATAAAAACAGAAAAAAGCATCAATCCAAGTTCAAAAAAAATAAAATATTACGAAAATATGTTGAATGTTTATAAAGACATAGATACTTCAAATGATTATGATCAATCTTGTCCTAGTTCTTCAATTAACGGATCAAATTTTATAATAAAAAAATTAAAAGATTATGATGGTACAGATATTAATGAAAAATTGTTTATGGATGGTTTATTTGAATCTGATAAAACAGAAGTTACTGACAAAATGTTATACAATAAATTTTATACAACAACAAATAAAATACTTCATAACACTAATAGTAGAAAAAATAAAAATAAAATATTTGAAAAATCGTCTTCCAATAAAAAAATTTTAATTATTATTATGCTTATCATTGCATATTTTTTAATCACAATTCCACCAATATTAAATTATGGACAAGCAAACTTATTATTTTTTGCTTTATCATTTCCAGTCATTGGCTTTTCAGTTTTATTTAATATGCTACTTGAAAAAAAAACAAGTATTAAAAAAATATTAGGAATTGAATGGGGAATAATGTTCGGCGGCGGACCTTGGTTAATTATAGTATTGCCTTCATTATTACAAAATATAATGTATCTAAAAGGATATTTTATAGGCATAATATGCATAGTAGGTATGGCTTTGTGCTTAATGCATTTATCAAAAAGGACAAAATATGGTAATGAAATGTTAGGAAAATTAAAAGGTTTTAAAAACTTTTTGGAAACAGCAGAAAAAGAAAAACTAGAATCAATGGTTATGGAAAACCCTAATTATTTTTATAATATTTTACCATTTACTTATGTTTTAGGTGTATCTGACAAATGGATTAAAAAAATTGAATGTATATCAATAAAATCCCCTTCTTGGTATCAAGGTCCTAATTCATTTAATGTTTCACATTTCGGAGCATTTATGGATTCAATAATGATTAGAGCTCATGAATTAATGATTTCAGATCCAACTATCACCGTCGGTAGAGATTCATCTATAGACTTCTCTTGATAAATTTACTTTTATTTAACTTAGTTAGCAGAACTATTAAAGTATTATTTTTATAAACAACAAAATACATGTCCCAAATTAAACATTCATTCTAAAAGATACCATTCTTTTTTTTAATTGAGTATATTTTATATTCTTTAAATATCAATAAAAGCTATTCATATGAATAGCTTTTCCTATTATATAAAGACCTCGTCCAATATATATTTATTATTTATAAAAAAAATTTTTAATCTTAAGAAATAATTTTTTAAATATTGATTCCTTATATTCAACAATTTTAGTCATATTTGATGAATTTTCTACAATATCATTTTTTATTTTTAAAAATATTATCGGGATTATACATTGCCTTTTTTTCTTCTTCTAACTTCATTCTATCATAATTTTGCTTGGCAATAATCTTTTCTCTTTGAATTTCAGTTGCCCAATAGTCCCTAAATAATATTCCAAGAATAGCTTTTGCTATTCTAGAAACATTTTGTTGTTCTAAAGTTTTATTAGGGTCAAAATAAAATTTATAATCTTTATTAGCATTTATTTGAAATGTTTTTATTTTTCCTTCTGGTATTTTATTATAATCTTTTAGAGGAATATACCTTAATATTCCTAACACTTCACTATATGCATTAGCATATTCTATATCATCTAGCATATTTTTTCTCCTCTATAATTGTTGTCCATTTGTATTATTTCCTATAGACTTCATGGTATTTTTTTCATTACTACTAATTCTTTGTTCTGCCACATCTTCCAATGAAACATCTGATATTTCTGCTACCACTTGCTTACACAAATTATCACAATCTATTATACTATTATTTGGCATTGATAACTGTTGTAAAATAGAAACTAATTGTTCTATATTTTTTTCTGTATGTGTACCATTTATATCTAGACTAGCTGTTTTTTGTAATGTTTCTAAAACAGTATAATCTTCAGCATCAATAATCTCTGATTTTGTAGTTAAAGCATCTCTCATATTTAAATTTTCTTCTGCAATAAAATTTTCTGGATATTCAAAAAAATCTATAATCATATCTAGCATATCTTCTTTTAACAAATTAGCAACACTTATAGCTTTAAAAAAATCTTCTTTTTGCCATTTTCCTAAAATTCTATCTTTATAATCACTATCTTTATCTACTGGGAAACAAAACATTTGATCATCAGAAAACGCAAATTCTTTAGTATTTTTTGTATTTTCGTTGTTAAGTAACATCGCTAGCATTGCCAAACCACTAGTTGTTACAAGTACACCATTATTATCTGCAAGAGCATTTTGTATTTGCTCAATTTGTGCTTGTGAAAGTTGTTGTTTTATTTCATCTGGAATATATACCGGATTGTTCAAAGTAGTTATATTATCAACTGGCACTGTTTCCAATAAAGTGTCTGCATCAGTAAGTACAGCAATTTTTAAATTATATTCTTCAGTATTAGGTATAACTCCCTTTTGAATTAGCGCTTTATATAAATAATAATTTGCACATATCTCTATTCCTGTACTTCCTGTTATATTATTTTTCATTTCAAATTCACTATGGTCAACTTTTGCTATTCCATTTATATTGTGCAACAAATTATCATTATTTTCAAAAGAAAATTCTTTGTTATTAATCATTTCAAAAACACTTCTTGAAGTTCTTCCATTTCCATCTTCAAATAAATGTAATTCATTTATTAAATAATACATCATTGTAGCTTTATTTTTCCTGCCTTGTACTTTACTTAAAGCATTTGCCATTTTATCAAAATATCTATTTTGTATTTCATTGTTAGGTGATACTAAACGACCTGCAAACATAGTCTTAGGATAAATTCCATTTTCAGTATAAGGAACATTTCTAACTTTACTATTAACATATATTAAAAATTGTTTTAAATCATCACCAGTTAAACTTGAAAAAAATTCATCTTTTCTAGTATCATCTTTTAGAATTTCTAATACTTCACTTTCTGTATAATCCATATATATTTTTTCTCCTGTTTTTTATCTTTCCTTCTATATTTTACAATCAAAATAATATTTTTTTCAATATATATTATTAAATAAACATAACTCAATTTTATTTCGATATACTTCATTTTGTTTTAGTCTTTCAAATTCAGTAATTTAATAGAACTTGTAAATTAGTATGTAGCAAATATTTTGCTTTACCACCTCTAATTTTTTAATTTCTTTTTGCTATAACATTATATATATGCCAATGTTTTATTTTTCCTAATTCAGTTTTTCCTTCCTTTTCTAACTCATTGAAATAGACTATTTCAAATGAATCTTTAAACAGATCCAAAACTTGTTCTTTTGCTAAAAATACCATTTGCCTTTTTATTTCTGCCCAAGAGTCATTTAATCCGAAAAAATTTCCAACGAAATATCCGGTCTTTTAAGATACTATCAGTAATTTTTTTCCAAAATTCATCAAAATATTCTTTGTTGCAAAAAGGAATACTAAAATTTGAAACCAATAAATTATTTTTTTCTAGTTCAATATTTTCGAAGCTTTGACTTTCAAACCTAAATCTTTTTATTTTTTTATTATCTAATTTACTAGATATAATCTCTTTTGTATTTTCTCTATCTATCGATAAAACACTCCAACCATTGTTTATTAAAAATATAGTGTCTCTACCAGCACCACATCCTAAGTCAATGGCATACGCA
>CANQAH010000025.1 GCA_947588885.1 uncultured Clostridia bacterium | reverse complement strand
GAAGCTTTTATATAATAGGAAATGCGCAGCATTTTCCTATTATATAACAATAGCGGACATTTTTATAAATCACACTATTTAATTTCATCGCAAAGTCCGCGTCAATTGTTCGCCCGCCAAAATTTCTAAAGAAATTTTGTGTGGAATTGTGGCGAAGCCTTTATATAATAGGAAATGCGAAGCATTTTCCTATTATATAACAATAGCGGACATTTTTATAAATCACACTATTTAATTTCATCGCAAAGTCCGTGTCAATTGTTCGCCCGCCAAAATTTCTAAAGAAATTTTGTGTGGAATTGTGGCGAAGCCTTTATCTTATAGGAAATTCGTAGAAATTTCCTATAAGATAAAAAAAGCCTAAAGATAATTAATTTATCTTTAGGCTTTAAATTATTGTTATTTACAAAATTATGGTTGCTCAGCAAGAACAATTGGAATCTCAACTTCTTCATTATTTCTTGAAACTGTTAAAGTAATAGTATCTCCAATTTTGCATTGATTTTTATATTTATTTAATTGAGACATAGTTTTAACTTCATTTCCATTAAATTTAATAACTATATCACCCTTTTCCAAATCAGATTTTTTAGCAGGACCATCTGATTCAATTCTTTCAACATAAATTCCAACAGGTAATCTATAATATTCAGCTTCATATTCTGTTAAATCTCTACCAGAAAATCCTATATAAGGTCTTTTTACTTTTCCTGAAGAAATTAATTGTTCAGTAATATCAAAAGTAGAATTTACAGGAATAGCAAATCCCATACCTTCAATACCTGTTCCATACATTTTTAAAGTATTTATACCAATCAATTTTCCTTCAGCATTAACTAATGCACCACCACTATTACCAGCATTTATAGCAGCATCAGTTTGAATTAGAGTATACATAGTTCCGCCAGTATCTTCAATTTCTCTATTTAATCCACTAACAATACCTGCTGTAACAGTATTTCTCATATCAAGAGGACTACCAATAGCCATAGCAAACTCACCAATTTGAACAGAATCAGAATCACCAAATTCGATTGCAGTTAAATCATTTCTATCTACTTTTAAAACAGCTAAATCAGTAACACTGTCAGAACCAATAATTTCAGCATCTACAGGTTCCTCTTCATTATATAAATAAACTTTTATACTATTTGCTTCAGAAACAGAATAATAATTTGTTGAAGATGATGAAGTATCAATAACATGGTTATTTGTAATTATATATCCATCACTAGAAATAATTACACCTGAACCAGTAGCATATGAATCTTCTGATTGAGTTCCTAAAAATGAATTAGAAGATATTGAAAAATTAACTTGAATACCAACAACAGAAGGTAAAACTTTATTTGCAACTGAAATAGCAGTATCTGAATATTCAGATATACTAACACCTGTATTTACAGGTCCACTTGATGTGAAAATTTTCTCACCTAAGCTTTTTTCACTATTAGAAGAGCTTGAAAAATTTTTCCTTAAAACAGGTACGTATACAAAAAGGGCTAAAATCAAAGAAGCACCAAGTATTCCAACTAAAAATGGAACTAATATACTTCTTAGAAAGAAATGATCTTTATTCTCAACAGAAACAGTTTTTTTATAATTGCTAGGTGAAGATTTTACAAAACCATTATTAACATTTTTGTGATTAGTTTCTTTAGTATCTTTTTTTTCTTTGTTCTCCTTATTATCATTATTGTTATCCATAAATGACCTCCTAAATTATAATACCTAAATAATACTTTATACTTTTTCATAAAAAAGTTCAATATAAAAAATTAATTTTAAACTTGTACAAACTCAAATAGAGTTATTGAAAAAATTAAAATCTATATATATAATAAAAACAAAAAATTAAAAAAAACTTAAAATGGAAAGAAAAATGAAAGAAAAAGAAGAACAAAGATTACTAAAATTAAAAGAAGATGAAGAAAAACTATATTCTGATAAAGTAAAATTAATTGCTGGAATAGATGAAGCAGGAAGGGGACCACTTGCTGGACCTGTAGTTGTTGGAATTGCGATACTGCCACAGAATTCGATGATAGAGGGAGTAAATGATTCTAAAAAAGTTTCAGAAAAAAAGAGAGAAAAATTGTATGAACTGATAACTAATGAAGCAATAGCATGGAATGTAGGAATTGCAGATCAAAATGAAATTGATGATATAAATATTTTAAATGCAACAAAATTAGCATTAACAAGAGCAATTGAAGGATTAGAAATTAAACCAGATTTAATACTAGTAGATGCTTTAACTAAAATAGATACAAAAGGAATACCATATAAATCCATAGTAAAAGGAGATGCTAAAGAATATTCAATTGCAGCAGCATCAATTATAGCTAAAGTAACAAGAGATAGAATGATGAGACAATATGATGAAATATATCCACAATATGGATTTAAAGAACATAAAGGATATGGAACTGCAAAACATATTGCAGCTCTGAAAGAAAATGGACCGTGTATGATACATAGAAAATCATTTATAAAAAATTTTATTTAAAAGGAGAAGTGAGGATGAATATTATTGGAATAATAAGCAAGAAGAGAGACAAAAAAATTTTAACGAAAGAGGAGATAGAATATTTCATTAATGAATATACCAAAGGAAATGCTACAGATTACCAAGCAGCAGCCTTATTAATGGCAATATACATTAATGGAATGACTAAAGAAGAAATAACAGATCTTACTTTAGCTATGGCAAATTCAGGAGAAAAGCTAGATTTAAGTGATATTTCTGATTGCATAGTTGATAAGCATTCTAGTGGAGGAGTTGGAGATAAAATTACATTGATATTAATGCCTATTATAGCAGCACTAGGAATACCAGTTGCTAAAATGTCAGGAAGAGGACTAGGATTTACCGGAGGAACAGCTGATAAACTTGAATCAATACCTGGATATAGAGTTGATATACCAATAGAAGAATTTAAACAAAATGTAAAAGATATAGGAATAAGCCTTATAACATCTAGCATGAATTTAGCTCCAGCAGATAAAAAATTATATGCACTAAGAGATACGATAGCATGTACAAATAATATACCATTAATAGCGTCTAGTATAATGAGTAAAAAGATTGCAGCAGGTGCAAATAAAATATTAATAGATATTACATGTGGAAATGGTGCTTTTATGAAAGACATAAAGCAAGCAAAAGAACTTGCAAATACGATGACTAAGATAGGTAATTTGGCAGGAAGAGAGGTAAGATGTGTAATTACAAGCATGGATCAACCAATAGGAAATGCAATAGGAAATTCATTAGAAATAATAGAAGCAATTAGAGCATTAAAGGGAGATATGCCAGATGATATAAAAGAAATAATATTAGAACTTGGAATTCAAATGATATTCATGTCAGGATTAACACAAGATTTAATAGAAGCAGGAGAAATGATTGAAGAAGCAATTAATTCAGGAAAAGCATATGAAAAATTTAAAGAATTGGTAAAAAAACAAGGTGGAGACGTAAATTGTATAGAAAATACAGATATGTTTCCAAAGTCAAAACACATAATCCCTGTGTTAGCAGATAATGAAGGATACGTAAAACAAATAGATGCAGAATTAATCGGAAATATATCAGTATATCTAGGAGCAGGAAGAATGAGAAAAGAAGATGAAATTGATTATACTAGTGGAATTGTGATGAATATGAAAATTGGAGATTATGTAGAAGTAGGACAACCTTTAGCTTACATACATACAAATGATGAGAAAAAGATTGAGGGAGCAACAAAAAATCTTCAAAATGCATTTGTTATAGAATCAAAAAAAGCCCCAAAACCAAAAATAATACTTGGAACTATAAAATAATAATGGATTTTATGAAATATTAAATTCTGATGATAAGCCTGACAAAATGTTAGTATGGAACTAGTAAATTTAGAAATTTGGTGTCAAATATTTCTAGATGGAAAAATACCAAATAATATGTAGATTGAAAAATGAACACAAATGAAAAAAATTTAATTATATTGAAACCAATTGATTATTTAAATTGTATTATCAATATAAGGAGGTAAATATGTCAAAAGCAACAGATATAAACGGGTTAATTGAAAAATATTCTGATATGGTATATAGAATAGCGCTAACCAGATGCGGCTGTATTGAAAATGCAGAAGATATTTTTCAAGATGTTTTTATCAAACTAAGCCAAAAAAAGCCCAAGTTTGAGAATGATGAACATGAAAAAGCTTGGATAATAAGAGTGACTATAAACCTAACTAAAAATTTAAATAATTCAAGTTGGAATAAAAAAGTTGTTACATTAGATGAAAATATGAGTTTTGAAACAGATGAACAAAGTGAAATTTTTTCTGTTGTATGCGGATTACCTCAAAACTATAGAACAGTTATATACTTATACTATTATGAAGGCTATAAAGTAAATGAAATAGCAAAATTAATGAACAAAAATGAAGGAACAATAAAAACATGGCTTTATAGAGCAAGGGATGAGTTAAAGAAAAAACTGAAAGGAGGTTTTGAAGATGAACAGTAAAGAATACAAAGATGCTATAAACCAAATTCATGCAAGTGACAGCTTAAAAGAAAAAACAAAGGAAAAAATTAAAGAAAAAAGAAGAAAAAATAGTGTAATTTTTATAAGAAGAACATTAGCTGCATGTGCAGCACTAGTATTAATATGTACAGTAGGAATTGTATATCTAAAGACAAATCCAAAAGATACAGTAAATCAACAAGTCGCAATTAGTGAAAAAAATAACAATTTGCCTAGATTCCAGAGTATGGAAGAATTAAAAGAAGTAATAAAAAATAGCAACAATAAAAAATCACAAACTACAACTGGTATTGCATCAGAAGGAGCAATTTTAGAAAATGATGAAGCGGCAAAAGAAAATTCTCAAAATACAGGAATCAATGGAGGTGCAGAAGATAAAGATAGAACTTCATATTCAGAAACAAATACACAAGTTGAGAATGTAGATGAAGCAGATATAGTAAAAACTGATGGAAACTATATATATTATTTACATACAATTAATGGAAAAATATATATTATAAATCCAAGTGATTTAGAACTAGTTTCAACAATAGAATTAGAAGAAAAAAATAAAACAGAATTCTTACCTAGAGAAATATATGTAAAAGATAAAAGAATAATAATTTTAGGAGATGAAATAAAATCATCATCATATTCAACTTATTCAAAATATGCAGATGTAGCATATATAGGAAATACTTTTACTAAAGCAGTTATATATGATATATCTGACTTGAAAAAACCAAAAATGGCAAGAGAAGTAAAGATAGATGGAAATTATGTATCATCAAGAATGATAGATGACAATTTATACTTTGTAAGTGAAAAATCAATATACTACGAAATAAATTGCAAAGACGAAGATTATTTACCTAAGGTATCAGATTCTGCTAATAATGAAGGAGAACAAACAATAAAATATGATAAGATTGCATATTTTGAAGATACAGATTGCTGTAGCTATATGATAGTTGCAGGACTAGATACATCAAAAGAAGAAGATGTCAGCGTAGAAACATTTTTTGGAGCAAACAGTAATATTTATGCAAGTGAAAATAATTTATATGTAAGTCAAACAAGTTATAAAGATGATAAAATAAAAAGTACAATATATAAATTTAATTTAAAAGATGCAAAAGTAGAGTTACAATGCAAAGGAGAAGTTGAAGGAAGCACAAACAATCAATTTTCATTTGATGAATATAAAGGAAATTTAAGAGTAGCAACAACAGGCACAAATAGTTTATATAATGAAACAAATCAAATATACGTTTTAAATGAAAATTTAGAACAAATAGGAAGATTAGGAGGATTAGCAAAAGGAGAATCAATATATTCAGTAAGATTCATTGAAAATGTTGCATATGTAGTTACATTTAAGCAAGTTGATCCATTATTTGTGATTGATATGTCAGATCCAACAAATCCAACATTAGAAGGCAAATTAGAAATTCCAGGATACAGTACATACTTACATCCTTATGATAAAGATCATATTATAGGAATTGGCTATGATGTTGAAGCAAACAAATATGGAGGAACAACAAGAACAACAATAAAAATGTCTATGTTTGATGTATCTGATTTAGCAAATCCAAAAGAAATATTCAAAGTAAGCATAGGAGATGCATTTGCAACATCAGATATAATTTATAACCATAAAGCACTATTTTACAATAAAGAGAAAAACTTAATAGGATTCCCATTAACATCTACTGATAAAAATTATGATTCAAAACATGGATTTGTAATTTATAAAATAGACTTAGAAAAAGGATTTGAGAAGTACGGTGAAGTATTAGAAGAAAGTGAAAACTTTAATAATATTAGTAGAATAATTTATATAGGAGATACATTATATTCAATATCATCAAAAATGATAACATCATATAAACTAGAAAATATTGAAAAAATAAAAGAACTTGAATTTTAACAATAAAACTAAATATGATAATAGAGGCTACAATTTAATGTAGTCTCTATTTTTTATATAATAAAATAATAAATAAAAAGTATCCATATACCAAACTAATTGCTATAATATATAAAGAAAAGGAGAAGATATGGAAATTGAAAAAATAGAAACAAATTATAAAAGAAATATGTTTTTGCACAAAACAGAAAATATTTTAACTAAAGATTACTCAATAAAAGTAAGTTCAAAAGTTATAAATGTTTATCCAGAAATTAAATACCAATCAATAATTGGGTTTGGAGGAGCATTTACAGAAGCCACTGGATATGCATTAAAATTGTTATCAGAAGAAAAGCAAAATGAAATTATAAATGAATATTTTTCAAAAGAAGGATTAAATTATTGTTTTTGTAGATTACCAATTGGAAGTTCAGATTTTTCAAAATCTTCATATTCATATAGCCAAAAAGAGAATTTATCAGATTTTAATATAGATAGAGATAAACAATATATTATTCCAGCAATAAAAAAAGCTCAAAAAGTAAATAATGATATTAAATTTTTATCTTCACCATGGAGTCCACCCAAATTTATGAAAAGCAACAAAATGTTAATTTTAGGTGGAAAACTTTTAGAAAAATATAAAAATACGTGGACAGAATATTTAATAAAATACATAAATGAATACAAAAAAGAAAACATAAAAATAGATTATATGACTGTGCAAAATGAACCAAATGCACTGCAATATTGGGAATCATGTTTATACACTCCTGAAGAAGAAGCTGATTTAGCAATTAATTATTTATATCCAAAATTTAAAGAAAACAATATAGAAACTAAAATTTTAATATGGGATCATAACAAAGAAAACCTATACACTAGAGGAACTCAAGAAATAACAAATAATAAAGCATTAGAAGCAATAGCAGGATTTGCATATCATTGGTATGTAGGAGATCATTTTGAAAATATAGCATTATTGGAAAAAGCTTTTCCAGGAAAACTTTTAATACACACAGAAGGTTGCACAGGTTATTCAAAATTTAATCCAAATGATGAAGTAAAAAACGCAGAAATATATGGACATGATATTCTCGGAGATTTAAACGCAGGAACAAATGGATATATAGATTGGAACATGATATTAAATAATAAAGGTGGTCCAAATCATAAAAGAAATTATTGCAATAGTCCGATAATGATAAATAAAGATAATAATGATTATATAAAAAATCTAACATTTTATTATATAGGACATTTTAGTAAATATATAAAACCTGGTGCAAGAAGAATAGCTTTTAGCAGATATACTGAAAGCATTGAAGTAACTGCATTCAAAAATACAGATGAAAGTATAGCAATAGTGTTACTAAATAGAAGAAATACAAATAAAGAATACAATCTATGTATAGGAGACAAAGTTATACATGATAATTTAGATAGTCATGCAATAGTAACATATTTAATAAAATAATTTGAGGCAAAGTTAATAAAATACTCCATTTAGTATGAAACACTAGATGGAGCATTTTATTATATAATAGTAAAATGCTACGCATTTCCTATTTTATTCTGATTTAATTATTTTGCATTCTATTAAGCTTTTCTAGTTCTTTACACTTAATGCGATACTCAATCTGTTGAGTCAAAAATTTATAATACAAATATCCCTGTTCATATTGATTGACAGGATTAAAGTTATCTTGAAAATCTTCCATAAAAATCCTCCTGAAAATAGTTTTTATAAAATATATTCATTAAATGAATAATTTATGATAGAATGCAAAATAGATAAGATAAGGAGGCAAATATGAAAAGAAAAGATATTGATGAAAAATACAAATGGGATTTAACCAAAATGTATGAAAAAAGAGAAAATTTTATGCAAGATTTTGATGAAGTAAAAAATCAATTACCAAATATAGAAAAGTATAAAGGAAAATTTTTAGAATCAGCAGATACATTTTTAGAATTTATGAACTTGATGGAAAACATTAATAGAAAAATAGAAAAAATGTACACATATACACATTTAGCTGTTGATGTTGAACCAGAAAATGCAGAAATGCAAGAATTAAATGCTAATATTATGGGATTAGCAGAAGAAGCGGAAAATAAATGTGTATTTATTGACTTAGAAATATTAAAAAATGAAGAAAAAGCTAAAAATATTTTAAAAGATGAAAGATGCAAAAAATATACAAACTTAATTAATCATGTTTTAAGAACAAAACCACATATTTTAAGTGATGAAACAGAAGAAGTATTAGCTAAAGCAAGTGGAGTATTAGGATCTGCTTATAAAACATATTCAAATATTAGACCTGAATTTGAACCTATGGTAATAAATGGAGAAGAACATTTCTTAAATGAAGAAACAGCAAAAGAATTTTTAAAAAATGATGATGAATCAATTAGAAAACAAGCATATGAAAAATTAAATGTAGTATATAAAAAATTCGCAAATGTGTATGCAAGTACCTTAGAATCAACAATGAAAAAAGATGCTTTTTATAGCCAAGTAAGAAAATTTAAATCACCATTAGAAGCTAGTACTTTTGGAGATGAAGTTTCAGAAGATTTGTTTTATAAAGTATTAGAAACAGCAAATAAAACATATCACAATTATTATTTAGAATATCTTGATACAATTAAAAAATTAATGAATAAAGAAAAATTAGAAATGTGGGATTTAAGATACCCACCAGTAAAACCAATTGATAAAAAATATTCTTTAGATGATGCATATGAATTGATTTTTGAAGCAACTAAAAACTTTGGAGAAGATTATAAGGCAATAATGCAAAAGGCAAGAGATGAAAGATGGATAGATTATATGCCACATGAAGGCAAAAGACATGGAGCATATTCATCAGGTTGCTATGATTCTTCACCATATATTTTAACAAGCTTTAATGGAGATATAGAATCAGTATTCACAATCATTCACGAATTGGGACATTCTGCACATTCATATTTATCAAATCACAATCAAGAATATCCAATGAGTGATTATAGAATATTTGTTGCAGAAGTGGCTTCAACAGTAAATGAAAATCTATTAATGCAATTACTAATACAAAATAGTACTAATGATGAAGAAAAGAAATTTTTACTATTTAGAAAATTAGATGAATTTATTGGATGCTGCTATAGACAACCATTCTTCGCAAACTTTGAAAATATACTTCATCAAAAAGCTGCCAATAACGAAGGATTATCAAATCAGACAATTACAGACTTATATGAAAAATTAACTGATGAATATTATGGTGGAAAAGTAAATAATAATGAATATTCAAAATATACTTGTTATGGAGTCCCACATTTCTATTACAATTACTACGTCTACAAATATACAGTTGGAATGTGTGTATCATCAGTTATAGCAAAAAGAATATTTGAAGGTGACCAAAAACAAATAGAAAATTATTTGAACTTCTTAAAATCAGGTTCATCATTAAGTCCAGTAGAACTATTAACAAAAGCAGGTGTAAATCCACTTGATGAGAATCTTTATAAAGAAGCATTTGAAAACTTTAAAAATGATTTAGATGAATTTAAGAAACTTGCAAATATATAAAATGTTGAAAAATAAGGAAAAATGTTATATAATTGCTGCACAAAAAATAATTTAGGTGTTTGGCATTATTGGAAACTTATAGTAAAGTTTTTTCATTTGAAGGAGGAATGCCTCATGAAAGAACATAGACGAGAATTCAAAAAGCTAGTTGAAAGACTCCGAAACGAAAAGGTTCTAATACGGTTAGAAACTAACTCTGCTGAAGAAACTGAAAAAGCATGGAAAAAAATTGTTGCACAATACAAAAGTATTTGTATAGGCTGGAAAAATAAATATTATCATATAATTGGGAGTGAATGGATCTATTCAAGAGACAAAAAACTCAAGAAAAATGACTCACCAATTGAGATATGTTTATTAATTAGAATCATGAATGAGTCAGACAGTCGACAGATACAAGATACAGAAATCCTGAATGACATAGGTATGTTGCACGATTGTTTGATTGAAACCAAAGAGTTACCTGGAATACTACTAGCGGGAGTGTTAGATGATGGTCTTTCAATTAGTACAATGCCGAAAGAATTGTTTTTGGAAGCGTTTGTTGTTTAATCAAATTTATAGCCAAACACCAATAAAGGGTAGATACTGTATGCACACAGAATCTACCCTTTATAAATTTTAAAAATTATTTTTTGAGTGAATTTTACACAAAAATATAAATGCAATGATAATAATGAATAATATTATAAATACAATAAAAAATTTAAAATGACTTATATTTGAATTTTCAGTTTCATCACCAATGCTAGGTGATTTTGGAACTTCAATTGTATCTAACTTAGAAACAACAACAGATTTATCAATAGTAATTTTTGCAAATACCATATTTGATGGTAGTAAAACAGTATTAATATCTGAAACAGGCAACTTTGTTATATTAGTTTCAACAAAGACACCATCAAAATCAATGTTGCCATTATCAAAACTATTATAATTTTGCTTTATATAGTAAGAGGCACGAATATCATCAAATAATACATTACAAGCAGAAAGAATGGAATCATAAGAATAATTTGACAGGTTAGAAGGCGTTCCAACATACAATACAATTTTTCCATCCTCTAATATGTGTTTATAAAGTAAAATATTTTTATATCTAATGAAATTTTTCAGAAATAATATTTTTAGAAATACACTCATTAGCTAAAGGAATTGACATTTTATAAAAAGGATTAATTTCAAAAGAAACAATATAGTGATTATTTTCTTCATAATGACTTTTATAAATACCATCATCATGTAAGGTAAAGTAATCAAAAGAATCATCAAATGCAAAAATAATTTGAGAACCTTGTGGATTACCTTGCATTGTTGAAATACAATCAATAAATACAGCATTTAATAAATTAAATTTTTCTAAATTACCATCATCTGTTGGAAAAGTAGTTTTATAAGTCATTGTTTCAGGATTATAAGTATATGTCAAAGATATGTCATCATATTTTAATAAAATTGAATTATCATCTTTATTAGAGGCATAAAGTAAAACATTTATTTTTTTCAAACCCAAAACATATTTGTTATTATTAAATTTATTAGAAATAGAAGATAAGTCTATTTGTACTTTTCTATCATTATAAATACTATCATCATCTTTTATAGTTGAGGAATGAGAAATAACTGAAAAAATAAAAATAAATAAAAATGATAATATAAAAATTTTTTTAGATTTCATAAAATACCTCCATAAACATAGTACACATAAAAATAAAAAAATTCAATAAAAGTAAAGACTAATAAAGAAATATATAATATAATACGGGCATAGAAAGATGGTGAGAATATGAACATATATAAACCAATAATAATGGAAACAACAAAAGAAAATGATATACGAAAGTATATAGACATATTTAAAGCAGAAGGAATTAGAATTGAAAATAAAACATTTGATAAAATAAATGAAATAGAAGTGAGTGCCGAAGAGACAGAGTTTGAAAAATGTATATTTAAAAATTGCAAAATTTCAGGAAACTTTGAAAATGCTGTTTTTCACGATATTTTATTTGATAATTGTGATTTTTCAAATTGCATATTTAGAGAAGGAAGTTTTATAAGAACTGAAATGATTAATAGCAAATTTACAGGTTGTGATTTTACAGATTCACGAATATATCATTTCTCAGCAAAAGAAACTCTATTTGATTATGCCAATTTTTCACATACTAATATTGAAGAAATGATATTTGAAGAAACAGATCTTACAAGTTGTAGTTTTCAAGAATGCAAAATGAAAAACATATATTTTGAAAATTCAAAATTGATAAGAACTAATATATATAATACGCCTTTAAAAGGTATAGATTTTTCAAGTAATGAAATGTCTGGAATAGTTACAAGTATTAAAGATTTAGAAGGTGCAATAGTAAATAATTTTCAAGCAATAGAATTATCAAAATTATTAGGAATAATTATAAAATGATTATATGAATTAATGGAAAATTAATTTAAAGGAAAAAACTATTAAACAAAGCAAATTTGAAAGAGGAATAGTTAAAATATAATACAAGAAAAATTAAACGTTCTAATACAACCTTTCACAGAATACTATTAAACAAAGTATTCATAAGTGGAGGGTTTCTTTATGAAAAGAATATCAATCGAAGAACGTGCAGTAACATTAGCACACTATATTATAGATTCAAAAGATACAGTAAGAGGCACTGCCAAAAAATTTGGAATTAGTAAAAGTACAGTCCATAAAGATTTAAGCCAAAGATTAGAAAAGATTAACCCAGGACTATTTTTAGAAGTAAGAGAAGTCCTTGATGAAAATAAAGCAGAAAGACATATAAGAGGAGGAATGGCAACGAAAAGAAAATATGAAAAAATGAAAATATAAACTAAAATATTGACATTTGATACTTCAAAAAGATAAAATTACAGTATAGAAATACAAAGGAGAAATAATATGAAAAAGAAATTAATTATACTTGTTACCATATTATTAATTATGATTATAGGATTTGTAACATATTTCGCTATTACCCAAAGTAATAAGAATAAATATCAAAATGCAACAGAATATGCTATTAAAGGAGAAAAAGTGCCTTCAGTAAAATCGGTTTTAGGAGATAAAAAAGTTATTAAATGCTATCATGAAGATGGTGATGTTGAAACATTAACATTGACATTTGAAGATTCAGATGGCGAAAGATCAGCAACTGAGTATATTGATCATCTATTAAAAAATGAATCATATCTAAAAATGAGAGCAGAAGATGAAAGCATAAAAGAGGCTGCTAAAAACATGGAAAGTCAAAGCGGAATACTTACTGTTGATGCTCAAGCAGTTGATAAAGGTTTTAAAGTAACAATAAAAGCAGGAGCTGGAACAATATCAGTAGATCCAATGGAATAAAAAAATAGGTATAAAAGTGAACTCCACTTGTTAATTAATAACAAATGGAGTTTCTTTATATTATAGGAATATTGTTCTATAATAAATCACTGAAACACTTAGAGATTCATATTTTATTACTAGGTGATAAAATATGATAACAGACGTATTAAGAAATAAAAAAAGCTCAAGGAGTAATGCTATAATTTTACATCTAGATGGAGACAAAAAATATTCTAAAAAAGCATTTAATTATTATAACAATATGAATCTTAATGCAATAGTTAAAAATATACCAGAAAATAGGCAACCAGAAGAAGTAATAAGTTTATTAGAAATTTATAAACCTGATATACTTGTAGCAACTGGACATGATATGATGCTAAAAAAAGGACAAGATTTATATAAAGTTGAAAATTATAAAAACTCAAAATATTTTGCAAAAACAGTAAGAAACGCAAGATTATGGGAAAGATCTGATGAAAAATTAGCTATATTTGCAGGAGCATGTGAAAGTTTTTATGAAGCAATAATGATTGAAGGTGCAAATTTTGCAACATCACCAGCAAGGATAATGGTAGAATATAGAGATCCAATAATAATTGCTACACATATAGCATGTACAGATAGTAAAAAAATACTAAAAATGGATGATTTAATTCCATACCTAAAAAGTAATTTTAATGCAGTGGGAGGAAACATGGCAAAAGGCAAGAAAAAAGTCAATCAATAAGACAAAAAAAAGAAATATTACAATTGCGTAACATAATTGTAAAATAAAAGAAAAATAAGGAAATAAAACTGCAAAATAATTGATATTACTGGATTTGAAGAATGCAAGAAAAACTATACATTTTTGACAAAATACGACCTCGGTGGTATACTGACGTTAACAAAAATGAAGTAGGTGATTGTATGATTTATAAATCAGATATTAGTAGCTTAAAAAGGGATATGGAAGAAAAAATTGGACAAAAAATAATAGTAAAGGAATCACCAGGAAAGAGAAGCAAGCCACTTGAAAAATCAGCTATTATTGAACAAGTTTATCCAACTTACTTTAGAGTAAAATTTGAAGAAAACGAAAGAAGAAGTTCTTATAATTATACAGATATCTTTACAAAATCTGTAGAAGTTCAAGTTTTCGATGGAGAACATTTTACAGCATTAGAGCCTCCAGCAATAATTTCAAAAAAGAACAGACAAGAATATGCATAAGAATTAAAAATATAAATCGAAAAAATTCCTTGAAAAAGGAATTTTTTTTTGACCTTTAAATATACATTAATAATAAGAAAAGGAGGTCAAAAATGGAATTGCAAATTCAAAATGAAAAAATGGATATAAAGAGAAGTATTGGAAATAAGAAAAAAACAATAACAATAGAAAAGGACTTCATATTACCAGATAGTAAACCTGATATTATAAAGGTACAACATGAGAGCCCAACTGTATATATATCTAAAAAAGAAAATTTAGAGAATAAAGTAAAAATTGAAGGAGGAGTTACAACTAGAGTTACATACCTAACAGGAGAAGGAAAATGTAGAATTTTAAAAATAGATGATATATTTGCAGAAATAATTGAAATCGAAGGAATGACAGAATCAAGTTTTACAAGCGAAAAAATAAAAGTACTGAATTTAGAAACAAATATATTAAATGAAAGAAAAATTCATTATAGACTAGAACTAGAATGTGAAGTTAAGGCTTCTAAAAAAGAAAATATTGAATTTATTCATGAAATAAATCCTATACATCAATTGCAAGTACTCAAAAAAAATGTTAATGCAAAATTTTTTGTCGGACACGGAGAAACAAGAATAAATCTTAACGAAAAATTAGAAATAGAAAATTTGCAAGAAAATATTGAAATAATAAAATTAGATTATTCAATTAATAATGTGGAAAAAAAGATAAGTTACAATAAAATATTAATAAAAGCTGATTGCACAATAAAATGTTTATACACAACAGAAGCAGGAATTGTGTATATAACAAAGAAAGATGTTCCAATAATGGGATTTTTAGACATTGAAAATGTTGATGAAAAAAATGACTGCAATATAGAATATTCACTAAGAAAACTATCAATAATAGAAAATGAAAAAGAAATAAATCCGACAATAGGTATAGAGATGGAATTTAATGTTTATGGAGATATTTACAAAACAAAAGAAATAAACGTTATACAAGATGCATATTGCTTAAATAACAAAATTGACTACACAAAGCAAAAAGTAATTATTGAAGATAATGCAAAAAATGAAATTAAAAAAGATATAATAAAATCAAAAATTATACTAGAAGATGTAAATCAAATATATGATACAGAGTGTAAAATAATAAATTATGAAATAACAGGAAAATATATTGAAGGAGAAATTAAACTAGTATATTTATACAGTTCATTTGAAAATCCAACTATAAATAAAAAGGAAGAAATAACAAAATTCCAGATACAATTAGAAAAAGAAATTGAAAAATCAAAACTAACAATAGAGGACATACGTTCAAACATATTGCCAGATTCAAGTATAGAGACTGATATAGATATATCAATTTTTAGCGATGAATTAGAGCAAAATGAAATAGAATTACTAAAAGACATAACTATTGGTGAAGAATTGGATGAAAATGATTACAGTATGGTGGTATATTTTGTGAAGCCAAATGATTCATTATGGAAAATTGCTAAAAAATTTAAAAGTACAGTAAATGATATTACAACTGTGAATGAAATATTAGACGAGGAAAAGATACAAGTTGGAGATAAATTATACATTCCAAGAGTAATATAATGGATATAATTTATTCAAGAACAAAAATAAGAATAAAGAAAAAATATAAAATATTGATAGTAATAATTTTAATAATTATTGTATTGAATGTTATATTGAATAAGATAATATATCCATTGTTTTCGAGCAAAAGTATATATTTAGCGAATGTATTAATTACGCAAATAACAAATGAAGAAACTGAAAAAGTAATGCATAATTACACATATCAAGATTTGATTAATATAAGACAAGATTCAGAAGGGAATGTAACTTTTTTAGAATCTAATGTTATTACAATAAATAAAATAAAAGCCGAAATAGTAAGTCAAATACAAAATAGGTTTATAGAAAAAAAAGAAAATCAAACAATAGGAATAAAATTAGGTTCACTTACTGCAAATAGATTATTAGCCAATATTGGGCCAACAATAACAATTCAAGTAATACCGTCAGGGACAATATCAAGTACAATAGAAACAGAATTTTATTCAGTTGGAGTTAATCAGTCAATACATAGAATATATTTAGATATAAAATGTACTGTAAGTATATTATCACCATTTGACAGTGTATCTCAAACTACAAATAATAGAATACTTTTATCAGAATCAGTAATTGTTGGTACAACACCTGAAAATTATTATAATATAGATGAAGTTTCTTCAGAAGAGCAATTGAATTTTATCCCATAGGGTTAAGTTAATAAAAAAGTAAGAATGCTTTTGTCTTCCTTGCTGTCGCAGCGTTCAAATTATAAAAAACTAGTTTGTAAGTTGCTTCAATTGCACTTTGTTTTGCTACGTTTGGTCGCTGCGCATGAAAAAATTAAATTCTACCTTTTGCAAGAAAATCGTTAATAAAAAAGTAAGAATGTTTTTGTCTTCCTTGCTGTCGCAGCTTCCAAATTTCAAAAAACTAGTTTGTAAGCTGCTTCAATCGCACTTCGCTTCGCTACGTTTGGTCGCTGCGCGTCAGAAAAAAACATTCTTACTTTTTTATTATATAGAAAATATAGAAAAAATATTTTTAATTTCCTTACTGTTGCAGTTTCAAAATTTCAAAAAACTAGTTTGTAGGTTGCTTCAATCACATTTTGCTTCGCTATGTTTGGTCGCTGCGCGTCAGAAAAAAACATTCTTACTTTTTTATTATATAGAAAATATAGAAAAAATATTTTTATTTTCCTTGCTGTCGCAGCTTCCAAATTTCAAAAAACTAGTTTGTAAGTTGCTTCAATCGCACTTCGCTTCGCTACGTTTGGTCGCTGCGCATCAGATAAAAACATTCTTATTTTTTTATTATAATTAATATAGAATACATTATATAAAAAAGAATTAGCCTAAATGTTGACATTTCACAAAGATTGTATTAAAATAATAAAGCATTGTATGTGAATATAAATTTATTTTTTACTTCTCCCCGGTGGTAAAATAATAAATTCTATATAAATAAAATATTGAATGGAGGGTAATTATTACCATGAATAATACAACATATAGCGCAAAGAAAAGTGAAATAGAAAGCAAATGGTATGTTATTGATGCTTCAGGAAAACCTATAGGTAGAGTTGCCACAGAAGCAGCAAAATTATTAAGTGGAAAACATAAACCAACATACACACCTACAATAGACACAGGTGATCATGTAATTATTATAAATTGTAAAGATGCAATTTTAACAGGAAAAAAATTAGATCAAAAAATTTATAGAAGTCATTCAGGATACATTGGAGGAATGAAAGAAACATCAGCTAGAGTTATGATGGAAAATACTCCAGAAAAAGCAATGATGATAGCAATAAAAGGAATGCTTCCACATACAAAATTAGGAAGACAAATGATTAAAAAGCTAAGAGTATATAGCGAAAGCGAACATGAAAATGCAGCACAAAAACCAGAAGTATGGGAGGTAAAATAGATGGCTAAGAAATCTGAAAAAATAACATTCTGCGGAACAGGTAGAAGAAAAAAATCAATAGCTAGAGTTAGACTAGTTGAAGGTAAAGGAAATATTACTGTAAATGGAGAAACTCTAGATGAATATTTCGGATCTGAAATATTAAAAGTTATAGTAAACCAACCATTAACAGTTACAAATACTGTAGGAAAATATGATGTTATTTGCAAAGTTCAAGGTGGAGGATATACAGGTCAAGCTGGAGCTATTAGACATGGTATATCAAGAGCTTTATTAGAAGCTAATGGAGAATACAGAGCTGCTTTAAAAACAAACGGATTCTTAACAAGAGATCCACGTATGAAAGAAAGAAAGAAATACGGACTTAAAAAAGCAAGAAAAGCTCCACAATTTTCAAAGAGATAATATTATTCAAAATCAAAACTCGGAATTATTAAATTCCGGGTTTTTTGCATAAAAAAGTTTGAAGATATATAAATTACAAAGAAATTTTAAAAGAAAAACATGAAAAATAAGTGAAATTGAAAAAATAAAGAATGAATAAACTGAATTTATTTGGAACTTTAAAATAACGTAAATTATTACAATACAAATATTGAGAAAATAATATAGTGCAAAGTATTGACAAATATGGCAAAAGATGTTAATATATTAATGTTTTAAAGAAGAAGTCAATTCTCACCTTCGCTAATTAAGGCAAAAGGTTAAAAAATAATATATTAATAAAATGTTATTTTTGCGTGAATTGACTTGTTTTATAACAAGTCATTTTTTTATAAAATGAAATAAAAAAGTCGGAGGTGTTTTGATATAAAACAAGAATTACCTATAAATAGGCAAATAAGGTTTAGTTCAGTTAATGTAATTAGTGAAGATGGACAAAAACTTGGAAAAATGAATCTTGATGAAGCAATTGACCTAGCCGAAAGTAAAGATTTAGACTTAGTTTTAGTCTCACCTAATCCAGAAATGCCAGTTTGTAAAATAATGAATTATGGCAAATACAAATTTGAACAAGCAAAAAGAGAAAAAGAGTCTAGAAAAAATCAAAAAGCAGTTGAAACAAAAGAAATTAGAGTCACACCTAATATAGGAAATCATGACTTCGATTTCAAATGCAAAAATGCTAGAGGATTTTTAGAATCTGGAAACAAAGTAAAATTCACAGTTCGTTTCAGAGGTAGAGAACTAAACAATGTAAAAAGTGGAGAAGACGTATTAAATAAGTTTGCAGAAGAATTATCTGATGTATCAACGGTTGAGAAAAATCCACACCTAGAAGGCAAGAGTATGTTTTTAATACTAGCTAAGAAATAGAAAGGAGAGAGGCACATGCCAAAATTAAAATCAAATAGAGCTGCAGGTAAAAGATATAAATTTACAGCTACAGGAAAAGTAAAAAGAACAAAAGCTAATAGAAGACACTTATTAACAAACAAAACAAAAAGAGCAAAACATTCTGCAAGAGTACAAGACGGAATGATGGATAAAACATGTTTATCACATGTTAAAAAATTATTACCTTATGGTGACTAATATTTTTAAGTTAAAAAGGAGTGAAAAAATAGATGGCAAGAGTTAAAACAGCAAGAACAACAAGAGCAAGACACAAAAAGATTTTAAAAAGAGCAAAAGGATATTATGGAGCAAAACATTATAGATTTAGAATGGCTAATCAAGCAGTTATGAAATCTGGAATGTATGCATATGTTGGAAGAAAAGACAAAAAGAGTAATTTCAGAAAATTATGGATAATCAGAATTAATGCAGCTGCAAGAATGAATGGATTAACATATAGTACATTAATTTCTGGATTAAAAAGGGCTAATGTTACAATTAATAGAAAAATGTTAGCAGATCTTGCAGTTTCAGATAGTAAAGCATTTAGTGAATTAGCTGAAATAGCAAAAAAAGCATAAAATATATTAAAGGACAATTTTTAAAATTGTCTTTTTTTATCTTATAGGAAAGTTCTCAGAATTTCCTATAAGATAAAGGCTTCGCTCAATTTGTACACAAATTTTTTAACAAAAATTTGGCACTTAGAACAAATACGCGGACAATTCATGATAATTTTTCCTTTTGCAGATTACATATTGTCCGCTTTTGGTCTAAATAAGAAAGTGCTCTGCATTTCTTATTATATAAAAATTTTGCCAATTTTTTTAATAAAATAATAAATAAAAAATGTTCAACTACAATAAAAAATATGATATAATTTCTAAAATTCAAAGGAGGAAAATCTAAAATGAAAAAGAAAATTTTAAGCTTTGCAGTAATTGCAATGTTAATAGCATCATTATTTACTTTAACAGGGTGCGCAAGTAAAGATGAAGAAAATGAGGATAATGAAGTATCAGAAAGCAAAGAAATTGAAAATACCGAAGAAAGTACTTATGGTACAGGTGATTCAGTTATTGAAAATGCAGCAGAAAAAATGGATGAAATGGAAAAAGAACTTTACAACACAATTGTAAAAAACTATACAACTCAAGAAACAATAAGGGGAGTTGAAGTCAAAGTATTGATAGAATCTATAATTAGCCAAAATGAAACATTTGTTAATGAAAGTGGAAAATTCATAAGCATACATGCAAAAAATATTAGTGAATATGATGACTCTGGATTGGAAGGCGCAGATATGGTTGCAAATGTATATGAAAATAAAAATGGAGAAAATTCACAAGAAAATATTGATGAAGCACATAAAGAATTTAGAAATTTGTCAGAAAAAATAAGTACCACTAAAGAATATCATATTGAAGAAAGGGAATCAAATGGACTTATTTATGCAATAACAATTGAAGAAGTAAATTAAAATAGGAGGAATAAAAATGAAAAAGAAAATTTTAAGCTTTGCAGTAATTGCAATGTTAATAGCATCTTTATTTATTTTAACCGGATGCGCAAGTAAAGATGATACTGATGATGAAAAATCAGAAAATGACGAGGTTCAAAATGTTGCAGAAAACATTTATAACAATGCAGTAGAAGCAAATGATGAAACATCAGACCATTTAAAAACATCTTCAGAAAGCAAATGGAGTTCTTATGAAGGAGAACAAACAGGAACAAAAGTACAAAGTTTACTTAATCTTGTAGTAACAGAATCAAAAGCTAGTGATAATGATGACATAGAAGTTGAATTTGATGGAGAAACTTATAATGGTTCTACAGAAATTGCAAAATGTAGAACTAAAGTAGCATCAGCAAAAAAATATCAAGTTTCATTTGAATTTGAAGATGATAGTCTAGTTAAAGTTATAATAAAATAATTAAAAAAAGATTTAATGTCGTTAATTGGCATTAAATCTTTTTTAT
>CANQAH010000024.1 GCA_947588885.1 uncultured Clostridia bacterium | reverse complement strand
AGTTACTGGTAAAATTCTCATTAAAGAGCCATTACCATTGTCCATTTCAGAGTCCCCACCACATTTTTCAGCAACATTTTGTTTATCTTCAAATCTTGAGATAGCTCTTAAAGTTGTTCTACCTATATCAAAAACTCTATCTGTTGGAGTATATTTAGCATTTTTCATCCACTCTAAAAAATTAGTAGCAATAGTTTCACAATTTATATTTTTATCTTTTATAATTGCGTCTATTGTTGCTAAAGTCATTGATGTATCATCTGACCAACTTCCTTTAGGTACATCGTGGCTACCATATCCTAACATTTCAGTTGTTGGATTTAGCATTAATTTTTCTCTAATACAAAATTCTAATGGAACACCCATAGCATCACCAATAGCTAAACCAATTATTCCATTTTTTGAATCCATAATTAAATCTCCTTTAATTTATATCTTTCCACATCTTATATTTAATGTTTAAATTCACAATTATATGTCATATTACTTTCTCAATTATTTTTGTTTCTTGATTATACACAAATATGGTTCTATCTAAAAAAGACAATATTGTGTATTTATCAATTTCAATATTATAATTATTTTTAAAAAACTTTATAGAGTCATCTAATTTTATTGGGCAGATATTGTTCATTATATAATTTATAAATTTAGATTTGTTATAATTAAATTCTGATTTTACAAATAAATAGTTTCCTTCTATCTTTAATAATTGTATTCCACTTGAATATTGCAAAATATTTTCAAGAAATGATTCACTAAACCCAAAAAAATCGTCTTTTCCTATTATTTTATTCTTCTTTAGGGTATATATATTAAAGAACTCATTTTCCTTTACAGATTTTTTAATCTTTTCTTCTGTATATAAAATTTTTTCAATAGAAATTCCTTTTTCTTTTATTCCTTTATTGGTAATATACATATTATCAGCAATTTTAAATATTTCTTTATTTTTTAGCATTGAATTTATTGTCCAAACATATGATGAGCCTATTTTTCTTAATTCTTCACTTTCAATATAAAAGTTATCTTTTAAAATAATATTTCTAATATATCCGTCAATAGAGCCTATGCTTTGTTTAAATATATATTGTTCTCTAACTTTATAACCTATTCTATTAAAATTAAGATTATTCAGATATTTAGAACTATCTTTATGAGTTAATTTCAATATAATTTCTTTTATTTCGCTAATTGTATATATGTCTTTATATATATTTTTTGAAAGAATATCTAACTCATTATTGTCAAATTCTAGTAATTTAGTATCTAAAATATTATTTGTTATAAATTCATTTAGGTAATTATATATATACGCATACATTGTACTTGGAATATGTCCATAGTCTTTTTCCATTATGCAACAGAAATCATCTACACTAATAGGAGAAAGTAAATTAATAAGCTTCATTAAAAATTCTGTTTTATCTTTTTCTCCTATATAAATATCAGGCATTCTCCCAAATGATATTTTAGAATTATTTATAACTCTTCTTAATACATTATGAAGTTCATATTGATTTTTTATGTCTAAGTTTTGCATTAAAAATATATTTTCTTCATAAAACTTCTTGGCTGAATAAATTCCATCTTCTATATTTAACATTTCTTCTAAAAGTTTTATATCAATTTTTGATAGCGTTTTAAAATCAAAATATCTGTATTGATTATGATTTGACTGAACTACAAATTCACTTCTACCTAATAATGCTGCAATCAACTTTGTATTCGATTCTTCAACTTTTTCCAAACCTGAAATAGTATTAAAATTATATTCTTCTACTATTTTATTATAAAGAGACAAAATTTCTTTTAATTTCATCGCTCTATTTTCTATTTTTAATATAATATTTAATAATTTTAATCTATTTGCTGAAATAGTATAATTTTTATATGTTATAAGTTTTAAATGTTTTTTTAATGATTTTTTTTCATTTTCAGAGAGGTCAGTATCATCCTCTAGAAGGTTTTCTATACTAACTTGTCCTAATTTATATTTAAAATTCAAATAATAATAAACTTTTTTTTCAACATTGTAAAAATCAGAAAAGCTACTATCATTCCATTCATATTTTTCAAAACTTTGTCTATATTTATCTTCATCAACTTTTCCTATTTTATTTAGACATTTATTAAAAATTTGCCTTATATTTTCTCTAGAAACGCCCATATCAGTAGCAATATCTGAAAAATATTCTCCATTTAAGCTTCTTTCAAATATTTCTTTCCATTTATTTTTTTTTAAATTTAAATCTATTGCTTCATTCAATGTTAAAAAGCAAATTGAACTAAATTCTTTAGAACATCTAATTTTATTTTGGCTTTCAAGTATTTTTAAACTATATTTAATATCATCATATACAATATTCATTTTTAAGTTTCTTCTAATGTCATTTATATTAAATGTAAAACTATTAGATTCATATAATATATTCAATATTTCTTTTGAATAGTCATTTTGACAAATTAAATATTGGGTATTATCAACATAAGAAAGTGCATTATAAATCTTTTCAGTTGTAACTGTTCCAATTCCATAAATATTTTTGAATTCTTTAAAATTTGTTTTTCTTTTAAGATCTTCTAACGTTATGTTTTTTTCTTTTAATTGTTCCAATATCTTCTCAGACAAACCATATTGAAAAAGAATATAAATTGATTCTTTATATTTTAGTTGCTTTACTTTTGGTATATAATTTAAAATAGTAGACTTTTTTGTTACACCAGTTGAGCCGAATACCTTTGTAAGGCAATCAGGTTCATTTTCTATTTTATCTATTGTTATATTATTTTCAAATAGCTTTTTAGCAATTCTTGGCGATAATCCTAAATCACATAATAAATATATTGACATTATTTTTCTCCTATTTCATATTCCATTAAAAATAAATAAACTTTTCTTTCTATTTGACTGTATGCATTAGCGTTATGATTATAACATAATATCTTTATTGTTTCAATTATACATACCCCCGAAATCTCCAAAATATAGAATTATAAAAATTGTAATTTATTTAACATAAAAACGAGTAATTATTGAAAATTACTCGCCTTTTAACTTTCTTTATTTATAAGCAACAATTCCGTAATATCTTCTTATTAATAAGATACCTTTATTAGTTTTATGTTTTTCTATATAATTATTTATTATTGATAAATCTAATTTTTCATTTAACTTTTCATTTTCAGCTATCTCTGAAAAATCTTGTAATATAGGAGTTTTAAGCAAAAGAGCAATAAGATCATTTTTTGTTTTATAATATTCTCTTACATGTATTGGAACTAATTCAACATTTTTAAAACCTGCATCAAGAATATTTTCATAGTCAATTTGACTTATTGGTTTGACATCATTATATCCTTGTCCTTTCCCATACATTCTCTTAAGTTCAAAACAATCTAATTTATCTACACCTCTTAATAAAAGAATGCCACCCTTTTTTAAGCACTTATAAATTTGTTTTGCATCTATGCATGTATGTCTTGCAACAACTATATCAAAGTAATCATTTTCTATATTCATATTTAGATTATCCATAACTCTAAATTCAATATTTTTTCTTTGGGACTTTTCTAAATTAAATTGTGCTGTTTTTATCATTTCTGGTGACAAATCAGTGCCTACTATTTTTTTAGCTTCAGGAAAATTCTTTAATAATTTTTCTCCACCGCCTGTACCTAAATCTAAAATGTATGAATCTTTAGTTGATTCTTTATTTAAAATGTCATAAATATTCCAATTCGTTAATGATTCTTCTGTATATTTTATTTCACTAAAATCCCAATTCTTTATTTCGTTATAAAATTTTAATTCATTATTCATAATATTATAATCTTTTCTTACAAAATTCTATTTATTTTAAAAATTCATAATTTTTTTACTTTGCTAATTTATCCCTATGATATTTCATATAAGTTTCCATTTCAGCTGTAAGATTAATATGTATATCATCTTTTAAATTTAAAATCTTTTTATCTTCTTCAGACAATTTATTTGAAAAAATTATATTTCCATCTTTACTAAAAGTTATTAAATGCTTATCAAATAATGAATCATGTAATGTACACAAAAGCAATCCATTATTTACATCACCTTTTTCATATATGTCAGAATTTGCCCATTCTTTTATATGGCTTGCTATTAATAGGCTAATATTTTTCAAATGGCAAATACAACATTCGCCATTAAATTTCTTTACTAATCTTTCTTTATAAATACCTTGACCTATTCTTGCTTTTGCAATTATATTTCTCTCGGCAACTGTAAAGTTATTATTTTGTATCTGTATATCATTATTTTCTATAGTATCTATTATTTGTTTATCCGGTAATTGAAAAAAATTTACAGGTAATAAATTTAGTAGTTTTGAAATATTTTCTTCTTTTAATTTATGAACTCTTCTATATTGATTGAATATTTTATGCTCACTAGTTTTTATAACTGGTTCTTCATAGTTAATATACAATATTTTTACATCAACAGAAAGTTTGTTATTACAATAATCTTTTGGACTATTAGTTAATATATATGGTTCCTTAACAATTATCCCCCAAGCGTAAATTCCAGATTCTTTATTTTTTAATTGATTACCAACATGTAAAATCATTATATCATTTAATTTCATATCCTTTGTTGCTAAAAAAACTTCTATATGTCCAATTTTTTTTACCTTTTCAAACATATTCCATTGTTCCAAATTAACTGGATTAAAAAAATAGTTCATCGTAAATTACTCCTATAAATTTTTATTTATTGCTATAATTTAAGCTCGACTTTATTTTCTTATATTAGTATTGGACTTTCAAAATCCTTAAAATCTACTATTTTCATCTACTCCACCATTTTTATCCAATTTAAAAATTTTCTTTATTGTATTTTAAAAATAAATTAAATCATTCCACAGAAAAATTGTTATACAATTTTTCGTAGATAAACAAAGACGCGAACAATTCAGGATAATTTTTTTTTGCAGATTATATATTGTCCGCTATAAACTTTCATGAATTATGAAAATAATTTTACAATAATACAATTTTGACAATCATTATCGTTCAAATTAATCTCTTGAACAATACATTTATATATTTTTTTCTCTTTAATAATTTTTTCAACATTTTCAGAATAATATCGTGGTATGTAGCCTAATATTTTATTATTATATAAAATTTTTACTGCATTGGAATCTTTTTCATTTTCTGGTTCTAATTCTAATGATAATTCGTCTCCTATTTTCAAATCACAATTTTTAACACAAGTATTTCCATCATTACAATTCATATAATGTCTTGAACCAGCAACTGGAAAAGTTCTTTCAAATTTATCATTTATATCGAAAATTGGATCTATAAAATATATATCATCTATTGGTAATTTTGCACCACTTCTTTTTAGTAATTGATAAGCATCATACTCTACTAAACCATATTTATTTAAAATGTTAGCAATATCATTTCTTTTTTTATCAGGCAATCTACTTAAAAATGCTGGAAATAATGTTTCACACTCATATTTTTCTCTTTTTGGAAATGCAGTTAAAAGAGTAAATCCATTTTTTATTGCTAAATCAACTTCTTCATTATACTCAAATTCATATTTACCATTCTTAGTTAATGTTCCAACAATATATTGTTTTTTTGAAGCTTTGTCATGCCAAATTAAATATAAGTAATCTCTACCATTTGAAATAGCCATGTTATAAATCCTCCTTTCTAAAAATTTAGTTCTTATTGTTACATTTATTATTTTTATATTACATCTATTAATATCAAAGAACTATTGTTTGCATAATATTATATTTAAAAAAGTTTGTCAATAGCTAACAGTATAATAATTTAGTTTTCTAGTATTAAGATTGAATTAAATATTAGTTTAGCTGTATTTCTTAACCGTAAAAAAGAGCCAATTTCTTAGCTCTTTCAAATTGTATGACTCCTGATTCTACGATATTCAAATACACAAAAACATAAATTAATTTACATCAATATATTTACTCAACCAATTTTTTGTTTCTTCAAAACTACTAATTGAATCAATATCTGGATTTACATTTGCATAAATCTCTCCATCTTTCATAACAATAATAGAACCCGTTATTTTACTAACATCCATCTGTGTTCTTTCAATAGTTTCATCTGGACCTACTGTTGATGAATGAATATAAAGATATGGTATATTATTTTGTTTTAATATGTTTTCTGCAGCATCTACTACTGAATATGCTTTTTCATCACATTCTTTTGTATGATATAAAATAACAAATGATTTCTTATTATCTATTAATCTATTTAAAATACTGGCTCTATTGTCTAACACCTGTTCTAATTTTTCTTGATATTTTCTAAGCTCATCTTCATTTACCTCAATATCACTACCAAATTGATAATATTCCTCTACACCGTCAAACTCTTTTTGTAATTTTATTGGATCATATGAATTAAATTCCTCAGCTTCTTTTGATATATCATCAATTTTAATGCGAGTATTTGCTTCTCTTTTAATTACAGTAACCTCACATGATGCAGTTTTATTTCCATCAACTGATTTAACTACTATAGTTGTATTTCCTGGACTTATGGCTTTCACTAATCCTTCTTCATCAACCGTAGCTATTGATTCATTTTCGCTTGTCCATATTAACTCTTTATTCGCTGCTTCATTAGGTAATACTATAGCATTTAATTTAAAAGATGTTCCTTCTTCTAGTTCAATTTGAGAAGTATTTATTTTTACTTCTGTAACTGTACTCATAGGTTCTTGATAATTAACTGATTTAGTCAATTTGTCAAATTCTATGTTATGATATGGAACACTATCAAAGTCATAAGTTACAACTCCATTAACTTCTTTTTTCACATTTACACTATTTTGTCCTTTATAATACCAATAACCACCTACATTATATATTTTATTTTCATTCCATCCTAATGATACTAAGAAATTCTTGGCCATTCCAGCATATCCGCCGCCACCACACATCAAAAAGATCACTTTATCTTTTGGAAAAATTTCTTCAATAATATCCATAGATTCTTCATAATTTGCTACATATGTTCCATTATCATCATGAAATAATGTAGTTCCAGTATATGTATCTCCAACTTCGGCAGGTAATCCTGTAACTGGAATTATGTATGGTAAAGGAATTACCTCAAACCCTTTAATATATCCTGATAAAAATCTATCTCCACCTATATTTTCATAGTTACCTGGATCTTCAAGCATTCTCATATCTCTATAAACAGAATCCTCTCGATTTAGATATTCATCAATCGTACTCTCATTTATGTTTTTATCTATTCCAAGCTCGCCTCTTGCTCCTCCAGTAATTTCTGGTTTAGGTAATTCTTTTAATTTATTTACTTCTTTATTTGTAGTTTTTCGATGTATTAAGCAAAATGCAACACCTAATATAATTAAAACTGCAATAATAATGCTAATAATAATTATTATTTTCTTCTTTTTACTCATAAAATACACCTCCTCATTTGTATAATCTAACTGTCACAATTTATTTTAATTCTTAGTTCTTACTTATACTATAATCTTCTATTAGTCTAATTTTTAACCTGTATACCCTTAATTATACCATTTATTCCCTTTTTAATCAAATATAGGCCAAAAGGACACAAAAAAACACCAAATTTTGTTTTTTAAAAACTTGGTGTTCTCTAATAGTACCATTGAAATAATTATATCTTTATAGAACGTCTAAAGTATCCTGTATTATATTTAATTTTACTAAATTTATAGGATTAATTTTTGAAGGAGCATCTTCATTAATATATTGCACTCCTGAAGAAGCATGAGCTCCTTCATTTTGTTCAGATTTCCTATCAGGTTCCGCTTCTCCTAATTTTATTGAATCATTTATTGCATTTAAAACCACTTCTTTTTCTTCTTCAGATAGTGTATCTTCTACTACTGTACTCTCTCCACAATTAAAATATCTTGTCCAAATTTTACATTCCCCATTTTCTCCATAATAAATAAAAGATGTTCTTTCTACACTTGTACTTCCGTCTTCTTCATAATAAATTGCATCTTCTCTTTTTATATTAAGACCATATCCTGTTCCCAAATATTCTTCAGTATGATCATCACTGCTTGTTGGAGAAACATTACTATTTTCATTTTCAACTTCCTTTTCCTTATTAAAAGGTTTTAAAATAATCACTGATACTATTGCAACAATTACTACTAGTATAACTGCTATTATTGCTACTTTTTTCATTAAAAAATCTCCCCTTTCCATATTTTTACTATACCATTGCAAATAAATGAAGTCAATTACATTTTGTTTATCTAAAATTAATATTTTTTTACTTTCTCTTTACAAACTATTTTTCAAATTTAACAGTTACACTATCATTTCCTAAATCAGGTAAATTGTCAATATGACCTATTTTAGTATAACTATAATTCGTATCAAATGACTTATAAAAAATAACTAAACAATCATCACCATAAAGCATTATATCTCCACATTCAATATGCTTAGAATTTATTGAATTTGTAGGCAAAGAATTATTCATATAAACATATTTTTCATTTCCATTTAATTCTTTCATATTAAATTCTTGTGGTAATTGATTTATAAAAGTTTCTGTAGTTTCATTGTTTTCAATTGTTGCATTGTACTTTTGGTCATTTATACTAACACTAATGTTTAAAGAATTTTCCATAATTTCATCTACCTCGTTTTTGTTATTTATATCGTCAACAGAATTAGAATTAATATTATTGTTATCTATTGGTGGTGCATATTTTTCCCATTTAAAAACTGTCTTTTTAGTTTCATCTGAAAAAATATAAGTAAACACAAAAATTCCATTATCTTTTTTATATGCATTTCCATAATTACAATTTTCTGTAATTTTTAAGAGTGGTCTATTGTTAAAAACTTTTGCTTGTATTGTATCAGCTAGCACAACTATTACTATAACAAAAAAAACAATCAGAAATATTTTTATGACCTTTTTCATATCCTACCTTTCAAAATACAAATAAATTTTTATTACAATGATTTTACATATTTTCATTTATGTATTTGCTTAAAGCTAATGGCATATATCTTTGGCTTCTAATTGCATTTACTCCAAAATCCTTTAATCTATCAAATGATAATTTTCCTTTTTTGTATCTTACTAATAAATCTATTTTCATAGCTTTTTGTATTTTTAAATTTTCATCTTTATATTTATAAGGAATATTTGCTTCAATTACTCTAAACTTGTACATAATTGACGAATAAGGCTTGCCCACATATATATAAACAATATCATTTACTTTAATATCTGTAGTTTGCTTCCACATTATTGTATTACTTTCTTTTAATGCTTCATCTATATCAAAATATTTTGGATTTGCAGGCACTATCCATTCATTTTTAGCACTATTTTTATTTATAACTGTATATGAATAACTTTTATCAATCAAGTTCATTATTTTCTCATCTGATAAAGTCTCATTTAATATAATTGTAATCCAATTTTTTTTATTCATATGATATGCAGGATAAAAACCATCTTGTTTTAGTAAAACTTCTATTTCATCTGGTTCTAATTTTATATTAATTATTTCAACTTCATCAGTAGAGCTTTCACCTAGTTTGCTTTTTTCTAGATTCATTATTAATCCATACCATTTTTTACTATCTTTGTTTCTAAATGTAGCAAAACCAGGAAACTTTTCCCATTCAAATTCTGGCTCATCTCCATATTTTTCTTTTATTGCTTTTGCTATTCTGTTTGCTTGTTCAAATAAGAAAATTTCATTTGTAAAACATTTATTTTTTATATCTATTAATATGTTTTTAAATTCATCTTTTACTTGTCCTACAAAAGAACCTGTACTATCTTCTACACGAAAATTAGTATATTCGTCACCAAAAGCTAAATCATAAATTTTGCCTTTCACTATTCCAGCATTATCTATTTCAACGTCTACTCTAAAAGTATTGTTCATAATATTTTTTGAATATTTATACAAAGATTTGTCTTTTTTAAATCCATATTTAGATATTTTATCAAAGTCAATTTTAGTTTTTCTAAATAATTCTTCTTCAATAGTCATTATTTATTCTCCTTTGCAAAATATCACTACTTTTATTTACTCTAATGGTTCATGATATATTACTTCTTTATTATTACTTTTAGCATATTCTATTTCAGCTTTTGTACTATTTCCAATATATCCGTCTATATTAACAACATATATTGCGTCACTAATATCAATCTTTTTTCTATGAATCTTGTCTAGAATGCTAGCATCAACCCCTTCATATCTTTGGCCATCAATATTATAAACACATTGAATAACAGCATAACCTTTCTTTATTTCTAGTTCTTCTGCAATTTTCATCATTTCTTTTGAATATCTCATACTTCCACATATTGTTATTACTTTTATATCCACACTATTTCTCCTATATCTTTAATTATATATTTTTTCTTAATTTCAAACGTTAAATATTATTCTACAACTTTGCTCCATAATCCGTGAGTGTTACAATAAGCATATATTATACTTCCTGGAATGTATTCAAATTTCGCTTCTGCAATTTCACCTGGTTTAAAAAATCTTTTGCAAGTTTTATTATCACTGCATATTGCAATCCATTCTATATAGTGATTATCTTCCATAACATGATTTACTTTTACTAAAATTTTATTGTCATTTACTTCATAATTTGGAACGTGTTTTTCAATTGCAGCATCAACTGAATTTGGAATAATTTTTTTCATTTCCTCACCACAGCAAAAAGTCTCGCATCCTTTATCTTCTAAAACCTCAATTACGGCTTTACATTTCAAACATTTTTTTAAAACTAATTCTTTCATAATTAAATTCCCCTTTCAAAATATTTTTATATATTTGCTATTTTAACATAAATCTAAAAAATAAACTCTAAAAAAAACTACATTTTTTATCTTAAGTCTACTATATTTTCCTCTAAAATACTTACATCAACAAAATATTTCTTTTTATTATTACCAATATATACTGGAAATTGTTTTATATTTTTTCCTTCTATTATTGATTCTGGATTTATCCAAATATTTTTGCTTTTAAATATATAGCTTTTATTATCTGTTGGGTCTTTCCATTCGCAAATAATATTATATGGGTATCTCCCATTAACATCATACGAAGTATTTAAAGCTGTTTCAGAATAATTGGCATATATTAATTTTCCATTTTCCTTCAACTTTTTTTCTGATTTTTTCTTATTAGTTTTTACTAATATTCCTATTCCTCCTATTGCCAAAAAAATTAATCCCATTCCTGGAAATATCAAAAATATTAAATTAAAAGACTTACTACCTATTTTGTTTGGATTATCTTTATCATAATATATCTCTATTTCTTTACCTTCATAAAAATCAGGAGAATATGCTCTCAACCTTGATTCATACTTTTTCCCTTCAACAACATAAGACACATATACTTCATTTTCATCATCATATTCATCTGGATCATTACTTCTATGTAATAATATTTCAGTAATAGTTCCTGTTGTCTCAATTTTGTTTGCATATGTAAAGATATTTCTACATAAAATTAATCCAATTATAATAAATATTGCTCCAATACTTATAAATATAATCCATACTAGATTTTCTAATTTGTTTTCTTTCATAAATTTTAACTCCATTTATATACTTTTTCTATTTGTATAACATTTTATTATATATAACTAAATACAACAAGTTTTTTATCTATAAAATAATAAAAAAATAGCTAAGAACAATAGCGGACATTTTTATATATCACACTATTTAATTTCATTGCAAAGTCCGCGCTAATTGTTTGCCCGCCAAAATTTCTTTTGAAATTTTGTGTGGATTTGTGGCGAAGCCTTTATATTATAGGAAATTCGGAGAACTTTCCTATAATAGAACAAAAGCGGACATTATTAACATTTTCGCTATTTATAACATTTTAAAGTCCGCGTCTTTGTTCTATGTGCCAAATTTTTGTTAAAAAATTTGTGTACAAATTGGGCGAAGCCTTTATATTATAGGAAATTCGGAGAACTTTCCTATAATATAAAAAAACGCCTTAACTTTAAAGTTTAAGACGTTTAAATAAATAACTTTTTAAAATATTTTATATACTTTATTTGCAAACTTACTAATCAAGGTCTGTATCTTCGAATAGCACTTAGATTCTAAAAATTTATCAACTGTCATTTTTTCTATTAATTGCCTTAATAAATCGACAATAACACCAACTATAAATATTATAAATGTTGCTTCAAAAATAGATGTAATTGGAAAAGAGCCATTTAATTTTTCATTAGCTTTAAAAATAGTATTTGTAATAAAAGGCTGTAAATTACCATCATGCAATAAGTATATTCCTAATGTTGTTGATGCGACAACGTTTATAATTTTACTATATTTAACTTTTATTTTTAGAAAAATTTCAAATACTGCAACACTTAATAACGCCATAAGTATTGAATTTGGTGTCCAGAAATACGCTACTTCAATCTTATTAAGTTTTATAAATATTCCTTTCATTTTATAAAAGGCAAAAATACTTAATATCATACTTATAAATGTTACAACACTAATAATTAGAGATTTATTCATCTTGTCAAAAATCTTTATTTGATATAATCGTATATAAGCTCCGATAAGATAAACTATAACTAGCCAAATAAATCTATTATAAAATAATATCTTTTCTGAGTCTGAAAAAATTCCAAAAATTGTTGGTACTACACACCATAAAGTTAAAAATAATAGTAACATCTTTTTGTAATCTTCTTGTTTTAAATTATTTACTAAAATATTTAAATACGGACTAATTATATATAATAAAATATATGCTGTAGCAAACCAATATCTTGAAAAAATAACAGAAAAAAACATTAAAAATATATTTCCAACTGACATTAATGTTTCAAAAGATTTATGTTGAAAAGCATACATCAATAATAAAGAACCTATGTAATAAAAATTAACTTCTAATACAAGTTTAATAATTTTTTTAGTCGAAATTTTACTCTTGATCATAAAATAGCCAGTTATCAAAATGAATAAATTTACACCAAGTTCTCCTAAAAAATAAAATGATTTTACAACAATAGCATTATAATTAAGATCACTCAATACATATCCACTTTTATATACAAAGTGAAAACTTATAATCATTAATATTGCTATAATTCTTAAAAGTTCGATATTTGATTCTCTTTTTTTAGTTATATTATTTTTCATGAGTTTTTCCTTTATTCTATACAATACATTTTAATAATTAGATTTATATTACATTTTTTCGTTTCTTCAAATATCTAGTTCTATACAATTATAATACATTTTTATAATTTTCTACATTTCGTAATAACTTTTTTAATATAACATACTTAGGATATTTTTGTAAATATTTTATATTATATAAAAGCTTCGCCAAATTCATATTAGCATGTACATCGTTTTAAAATTATAATCTTACAATTTTCTTAAATTTTCAAATATACATTATTCCTTCCTTATAAAAATACAATTCATATAGGCAATTTTATTTTACACCTATTAATTTTTTTTCATTTTTAGATGTGCTATTTTGCTTTTCCTTTCTAACAAATATCATCTTAAATATTGTTCTAACTGTTGGTTGTATAAAGAACAATTGTGTAAAATATGCAAATGGAAAATTGAAACATATTAATTTTAACCAATTAGCAAGCAATGTAAATATATTAAATCCCATATAATATGGATAATATAAGAATGCTGCAATAAAGCTCATTGCTGGACACATTATTCCAACCGTTGCACATATAATTGCAGTCTCAAATAAAACAGGATGTGTGTTTTTTACATCAAATACTTTTGAAGCAAATTTAAATGATAATGGTTGTCCTACAAATATTTCCAAAGTATATGCTAAACAAAATTCGACCAAAATTATAGCCCATATTGGTAGCATTCTACCACACATCATAACTCCACCTTGCTTATTTATTGCAGCAATTACACTGTTTTCCCCGTTTATAGCCATTAACGTATTTCCATTAATAACATATAAGCTAAAAAAAACATAAGCATGTACTGTTATTATTACTGTTATTAAAGCAAACATCAACTTTTGAAATTTATTTTGTGGCATTTTCTTTTCTCCTTTCTTGACAAAATAAAAACACATATAGTTGCAATAGCAATAAATCTATACAATAAAAAGTTCTGTAATCAGATTTATGTGCTTAAGCACTACATGTGTCATCTTTTTAATTATTTAACATTTAATATATTAGCAAAATATTTTTCTTTTGTCAAAGAATCTATTTTATTTATTCATCAAATTTTTTATATTTATTTTTATCTTCTTCAGTGATTTGACGAATCACTTTACATGGATTTCCAACTGCTACTACTCCACTTGGAATGTCTTTAGTAACTACACTACCTGCTCCTATAACAGTTCCGCTTTCAATCGTAATTCCAGGCATAATAGTAACATTTGCACCAATCCAAACATCATCTTTAACTGTTATTGGATAAGCAAATTCTAATCCGCTTCCTCTTCCTTCTTTATCTAAAGCATGTCCAGATGTAGTTATCACACAATTTGGACCAATAAAAACATTTTTTCCAAATGTAACTTTAGCAGCATCCAGAATTGTACAATTGTGATTTGTATAAAAATTTTCTCCTACTTCTATATTAAATCCATAATCACAATAAAATGGAGCTGTAATAACAATCTCTCCTTTAATTTTTCCTAATATTTTATTTAATAATTCTCTTTGAGTATTAATATCAGATGGTTTAATATTATTAAATTCATAGCATAGATCTGCACATTTTAATCGTGATTCTATAATTTTTTTATCATGATTTGCATCATATAAATATCCCTTTTGACATTTTTCCCACTCTGTCATATACATTACCTCACTTTCCAATAATCACATTTTATATTTACTTAAATCAACTTTATAATTAGTAACAACTATTCCATCTTTTTCTAATTTTTCCTTTTGCTTTTCTATTCCGCCAAAAGCAAAACTTCTTGATAAATTTCCTTTACTATCTACAACTTTATAGCAAGGATATTTATATTCATCTGGATTATTATGGAGAATGTTTCCAATAGCCCTTGCCAATTTTTTATTTCCTAAGTATTCTGCTATTTGTCCATAAGTCACTACTTTTCCTTTTGGAATCTTTGTTAAAAACTCATATACTTCTTCTTTCATTATCTTCTCCATAATAAATTAAAATTCATTTATTTTTTCTATTTCTTAATTCTATCATATAATCCTTAGAAAATCTTTAGAGAATTTCATAATTAATAAATATTCATTTCAAATAATTTTTTTAAAACTTTTATTATCAACAGATTAATTTTTTCAAAAAAATAAACTAACAGATTTTAGTATCTATTAGTTTACTTATTATAAAATATTATGTGCGCAATATTATTAGTGAAACATTTCTAATTGATTGTCTATATATTCTTCAACATCCTTATTAATTATATAGTATATAGAAGCGTGACCAATTGGAACTTCAAGGAGCATAGTTCTTTTATCACTACGTTTGTATTGAATTTGATATAAAAGTTCATCATTTTCATCATAAAGTCTAAAAATATATTCTTGTTCACCTGTTGTAAGCTCAGTATCTTCATTATAATAATTTTCATCTTTAATGTCATCTGTATCAATTGTACTTATAATTTCTGCAAGTTCATTGTCTAATTCTTTCTCAGATCTGCTATAACTTAATTTTACATAAGAAACATCTTTCATTTTTTCCAAAAAATCATTTTCTACAATTGATGGTGTTTCATTTGATATTGCTTCATTTGAAACATTTTCTGTATTTGTATCTTCTCCATTTTCCGTATTTTTCTTACTCATGCCAAACACAACCGCTACAATAATTACAGCAATTAATAATACAACAATTAATCCTATAACAACTTTTTTATTCATTCTAATTTCTCCTTTGTTCAATTTTATACTTATATATTATATCATTTAATATATTATTGCAATATATCAGTTCTTTTTCCATTTTTCAAATATATTTTTAATTGTTTTACAATATGAGGTATATTATAGTTTCCAGCAAATTTTGAGGTATCTAGTAATTCATCATTTATTGGTACCCATTCTAACTTATTTTTCTCTTCTACTAATGTTACTTGATGTTTCAAAATACCATAATAAACTTGCAAATTATGTTGATATTTAAAATAGTTTAAATCCATAAAATGATCTAACTCTATATCTTTATCTGATATTCCTGTTTCTTCAAATAATTCTCTATATGCCGCTTCATCATTGTTTTCTCCCTCTTCAACCTTTCCACCAACAAAGTTATGCAATCCTTTATATGGGTCTTTGGCTCTAATACAAAAAAGAGCTTTTTCTAAATCATTATCAAAAACCACAACTAAATTTAATTTCTTCATATCAATCTCCTTAAAAGTAATCTTTTGCTTTATTCTTGTTCCTTCCCTTCCTTATTATTTTCTAATTCCATATTTTCTACTTTATGAGCTTGTTCACATTCTTCAGAAGTTGTATGTAGTAAAGCATTTTTCAAAGCATTTTCTGGTAAAATAGTATCACTTTGAACTTTATCATTTTCTTCATATCTTTTAATAATACCATCTAAAAAACCAATTTCATCTTGTTGCAAATTTAAAACAGAAGAATAATCAATATTAGGATCATCATTTAAATGAACTTCTTTTCCCTTTACATGTTCATCTACAACCTTCATTAAATCATTAAAGTTACCAATATTATCTTGTGAAATACCTTGGCATAGATTTTGTATTTTATCTAAAATTTCTGTATCTTTATCTTTTAAGCCTTTACCATCAAAAAATTTGTATTCATCTCTCATTTGTTCAAAATCTAATGTATATAGATCTCTATAAAAATTTGGATCTGTTTTATGATTTAAAGTTAAAGCATAAAAATCCTCTAAAATCATCGCATAAGTAAAAAAGCTATTTGGATCTAAATCTAAATTTTCACTAAAAGCCCTTGCAACATCAGAATATCTTTCTGTAACATCCTGTTTTCTATATAAATCTACCTTTTGAGAAAGTATATCTACAATTTCAGAATGTTCCTTAGAAAATTCTTCTAAATGTTCTTTTGCATCAGTATCAGCTTCTAACTTTCTAGGCTCATATTTTAATATTTCAAATATTTCAGATAATTCTCTAAAACTTATATCTGGATTTTTTTCTAATATTTCTTTAAAATGTTCTTCCTTGAATTTGCCTGTCCACATTCCAGCCTGAATTATTTTATCTCTTCCAACAATAATCTCTAATTTTCTTGCAAATTCAGCTTCTTGAGTATGTGCAGTAGGAGTCATATGAATTCCATATTTTTCACACATTTCTCTAGTAAGATTCTCTGTTATGCCTTCTTTTAAAAATGTAGGTCCTCCTGTAGTTCCAAACGTATGCATTGCTTCATGTGGCAACGCATCAAGTACAAAATCCATATCTATACCATTTTTAGCAAATAGATAAGCAAAATAGTCCATTTGATCACGTGTAGATCCTACATATTTTTCTGGAAATTTCACTTTTGAATTTTGTTCATGATAATCATTTCCATTAGAACTATAATATGCTAAACCATTTTCATCAATAGAATATCCTATTTTTTTCATAGTAGGCATAATAATTCCGTCTATAAAATCTTGCATACCAAAAGTAATTTGTAAACCATCAATTCCTCCAAAACAATCAGCAGTACTTTTTCCGCTTCTACAAGAAACACCTTCTTTTCCCTGCATTCGATAATTTGGAAATTCCAATTTATACAATTCTAAGCACTTTTTAGTTTCCATTTCAAAAATTTTTCTTATGTCTTCGTCTATTTTTCCATCTTTTTCAAAAGAATTTCTTTTAGTTCTTCTCATCTCAATAATTTTTTGAATTCTTTGATTTATAAGCTCATTATTTTCCCTAACTGTATCAAGTAAATCTGGCATATTTTTCATTTCACTCCCATAAAAATTTTTCCTTATTTATAAAGAATTCTTTTCTATATCATTTCTAAATTCAAATATAGCATAACATTATATTTTAAAAAAATCAAATACTCAAAAACATTTGATTTTTCAATTAAAATTATATATTTTTTTGCTTTTTATTATATACTTTCTCAGCATCATTTATTGCATCTTCATATCCTGTAAGTGCTGCAAATGGTGCAAACTGAGCTGAACGTGCATATAAAGACATTTGCGGATGTTTTTTAGATACATGATGTTTCATTTCAATTATATCGTCATACTTATGATCATATTTCATAATTGACCTCCTTAACTTTTATGTCCTCCAATTTGTTCATTTCTTTCTATTGTAGTTCCGCCTTTTATAAAATTCATACCTTTCAGGATTGAATTTTTTCCATATTTGGATTTTATGTCCAATAATGCTTTTTGTAATTCTTTTTCTGAACGCTCATTTTTTCTTTGCTTTTCAAGTTCTAAATAATCAATGAAAAAGTTAATTTGCTCATAATTCTCTATGTTCTTATAATCGTCTTCATCAACTACATCACAAGCAGTCAAATCTAATCTCCTAACAAATAAATTCTTATTTGTTATATTTTCATATAGTTCTAACACTTTTTGCGTAATAATTTTCGTAGATGATGTTTTATGATCAATATTTATAGTTCCATGAGAATATTTAGGTACTCTTCTTCCATAATGATCTACCGTAATTTCTCCATCATATAAATTTCTAATATTACTATTTTTCATGTTTTCAACATCATAACCTATTGTTAAAACTAACTTACTTGTAATTAAGTTTTTATTTACTAAATCTAATGTAAGTGATTCTGTCATTTCTTTTACAATCAATTTTGTTTCCTCATAATTATATGGCCTATGTAAAACCTGTCCTGAACTAATACTATTTGTAACTGGTTTATATGATTTTATACTTTCAATAGTACAAGGTTCATATCCCCAACTATGATCTATTAAAAGTTCTGCATTTATTCCAAATAATCTATAAAGTAGTTCTTCATTATTTATTGATGTTCTAGCTATATCTCCCATAGTATAAATACCACGTTCTTCTAATTTTTTTGCAATACCTCTCCCAACTCTCCAAAAATCTGTAAGAGGTCTATGACTCCATAAAAATTTTCTATATGATTTTTCATCTAATCCAGCTATTCTTACTCCATTCTTATCAGGAATCGCATGTTTAGCAACAATATCCATTGCTACTTTGCAAAGATATAGGTTTGTACCAATTCCGCAAGTAGCAGTAATTCCAGTTTCATTGAATACATTTTTTATAACACTTGTAGCTAACTGTCTAGGTGTCATATCATAAGTTTTTAAATAATGAGTAATATCAATAAAAACTTCATCAATTGAATACACATATATATCTTCACTAGAAAACCATTTTAAATATATTTTATAAATCTCTGTACTATATTTTATATAAAGACTCATTCTAGGAGGAGCTATAATATAATTTAATTCTAAGTCTGGATTATCTTTTAAAGCTAAATCATCATAAGATGAACACGTAAAATTATGTCTTGGCGCTTTTGATTTCCTTTGTGCATTTATTTCTTTTACTTTTTGTATTACTTCATACAATCTTGCCCTACCACGTATACCATATTGTTTTAGAGATGGACTTACTGCTAGACAAACAGTTTTTTCAGTTCTTTCTTTATCTGCAACAACTAGATTAGTTGTAAGCGGATTAAGTCCTCTTTCTTTGCATTCAACAGAAGCATAAAAGCTCTTTAAATCAATTGCTATATAAACTTTGTCATATTTTTTCTCCATATTTTATCTCCGAACAAAGGTTTTATAATATAAATTATAGCGCTTCATTTTTCAAATGTAAACAAATGTTTGAAAAATTTTATATCATAAATTACTCTTTATTATAATTATTTAATTTTGTTCTCTTTAAACGTCATTTCTTTACTTTTTCATTATCATCTAGTATACTTTCAATATAAAAAACGTACTTTAAGGAGATAATATGAATACAGTAGCTTATTTGAATCAAACATTAACAGCTAAAATAGATAGGCCAATGGGAAGTAAACATCCTAAACATAAATTTATTTACCCTATAAATTATGGTTATATTCCAAATACAATAAGTGGAGATGGTGAAGAACTAGATTGTTATATTCTAGGAATATATGAACCACTTGAAACATTTACCGGAAAATGTATTGCTATAATTCATCGTACAAATGATAATGACGATAAATTAATACTTGCACAGGAAAATGAAAATTTTTCTGATGATGAAATTAAGGTTTTAACAAATTTTCAAGAAAGATTTTTTCAAAGTGAAATTATCAGGCCTTCTGATTATGTTGAATTTAATAAAAATATTCCTGAACTTTCTGTTTCCAATCTTCAAAACAGTTTAAATTTCTATAAAACAGCTGGTTTTAAAATTGAATATGAACGACCTGAAAATAAATTTGCTTTCATTTCTCTTGGAAAAATTCAGTTCATGTTACAAGAAATATCTGACAATGAAAAGTGGCAAATTGTTCCTCTTTCTTACCCTTTTGGAAATGGAATCAATTTTCAATTAGAAGTTAATAATTTAAATTATATTTATGAAAATTTTAAAAATGCTTCATTTAAAATTAGTTTTGATATTGAAGAAAATTGGTACAGACAAGGAAATAAACTTCTTGGAAATAAAGAATTTTTAATTCAAGATCCAGACGGATATTTACTTAGATTTTCAGAAGATTTAGGAGAAAAAAATGCAGATTTGTAGCGAAGCCTTTATCTTATAGGAAATTCGGAGAACTTTCCTATAAGAGAACAAAGCGGACAATATATAATCTGCAAAAGAAAAAATTATCCTGAATTGTCCGCGTCTTTGTTCCATGCGCCAAATTTTTGTTAAAAAAATTTGTGTGCAAATTGGGCGAAGCCTTTATCTTATAGGAAATTCGGAGAACTTTCCTATAAGATAAAATATCCACTTCTTTTTAGTTATATTTAACTTTCCAGAAGCGGATATTTTTAAAATTTCAAATATTTCATCCTTTCCTCACTTATTCCATATTTAGCAAAAACACTTGTAACATCTAAAGCTGTAATTTTATCTCTATCTAATTCAAGTTTTTTTATCATTTTTTCTACATCAGCTTCACTCTTCCCTTCAATTTCCATATATGTTGGAATTAAAGGCCATGAATCTATATCTAGCTCAACATCATCAAGCACATATTGAATTCTTTTATTTTCTTGGTATCCTCTATTTTTAAATCCAATTTTTTCTAAAAACTCATTTGTTGTTTCAAAATCTGAAACTTCAATTTCAACTTCTCTAGTTCCATCTACTGTTTTAGATTTTATATCTTTATATGTAAGTGTTGTAGTTTTTCCATTTGTTCTTAATCTAATCCATTTCATATCTTCTTTTGGTCTTAAATCATAAACATACCTTTTTTGATCAAATTCACCAATCTTAGTTGCTCCCAGAGATTCTAACTTTTTAATAATTTCTTTAGTATTAATTTCTAAACATCTTACTTCATATTCTGTTTTCATTCTATTTTTCTCCTATTTATGTCTATTCTACATTTATTAGAAAATTCTAGATAGTTAATAAATCTTTCCAGCATTTCTTTGATATTTTTCCATTATCTCTAAGCATTCATTTCTATCTAGTTGTTCAAGATCGATCAAATGATTATTTCCTTTTATAAATTCATAAATATCATTATCTCTAAAACCAATATTAGCCGCATCATTTTTTGTACACCCAAAATATACTTTTTTAATATTTGCCCAAATTATAGCTGATAAGCACATTGGACATGGTTCGCAAGAAGTATATAAAATATATTCAGATAAGTCGTTAGTATTTAATATTTTACAAGCTTCACGAATTGCTACTATTTCAGCATGAGCTGTTGGATCCTTTTCTTTTAAAACCTTATTATTTCCATTTGCAATAATATTTCCTGTTTTATCAACTATTACAGCTCCAAATGGTCCACCTTCTCCATTAAGTATTCCAAAATCAGCATTTTCTTTTGCCTTTTGCATATACGTATTCATACATTCCTCCATTTATATATCTAACATTAAAATTTCATTTAATTACTCTTATAATTGTTTATTCCTAACATTATCAAAATATCATTTATCCTTCCTAAAATCAATATTATCATTATATATTTCTTTTCATTTCCTAATATATCTATATCATTACGTCTAATTGACTAATATAGCTTCCTATGTTATAATATTTATGTAAACTTCTTATGAAAGGAATTTTAATATTTCCCTTTTTTCCAGATCATATGATCTGTTTATCGTATATAGCGAAGGTTGTACATCCGCTTTCTTACAAGAAAGGAAATTCTTCTAAATATGAAAAAACCCGTCAGAGTACGCCCAGCAGGATTTGTAAACTATGAACATGTCATTTCTGTACTTGAAAACAGTATCCAGAGAATTCAGGATTTTGCCGATGAATGCGGTGATTTCTTTGATTCGGAGGAGAAGATAGCACAGATCGTAAATTTAACTGACATAATAATCATATTGATGTGGAGATATGGCCCCAAAAATGTTCTGTTTAAGTTCACACAGAAGCGGAATATTGAAGGAACCATTTATCTTCCCGACGTAATTCCAGATTGCGGGGGACACTGGGAAAAAAGAATCATGATCAAAGAGGCCCGAGTACTTTCAGGGATCACCCTCGTTTACATCAGATTCTAATTAAAATTCAAGGCAATAGGGTTTCATTAGCCCTTAAACACTTATTCAAAGCGCTCGACTCATTTGTCGGGCGCTTTTGCATATAATAGGAAAATGCTCCGCATTTCCTATTATATAAAGACTTTACTATATACTCATTTATTTAATAATTTATAAATAAATCTTTTTACTTTCGTAAAAAAATTTTCCTTAGTTTGAATTAAAGTTTGTTCTTGCACATTAGTTTTTTTCTCTGGCTCGTATCTTTTTGATTCTCCAAATATGTCATCAGGATTATATTTTTCTCTTTTTTCTATTTCTCTCTTTTGTTGATTTAGATATAATATTTCCCTTATTTTTTTCTTTTGTTCGTCATTTGCAAAATAATCCATAAATAAATTAATTAATATTGCATTTGCTTCTTTAGAAATGTTTTGCTGATCTAATTCTATGTTTGGATCTATTTTAAAATTATAATTCTTATTCATATTTTTGGTGTAAAATTCAATTTTTTCAGCAGGTATTTTGACATATTTTTCTTTAGGAAAATATTTTATTATTTCTAATACTTCTGTATAAGCATTGGAATATTTCAAATTAATCATAATTACCACCATTTACACATTTTAGAAATTTGTAATCTATATTAAAAATATCATAAATTAAAAAAAATTACTATAGTAAAAAAAATTTGTGTAGAACAATAGCGGACATTTTTATATATCACACTATTTAATTTCATTGCAAAGTCCGCGTTAATTGTTCGCCGCCAA
>CANQAH010000023.1 GCA_947588885.1 uncultured Clostridia bacterium | reverse complement strand
GAGACGAAATAGAAGGCTTATTTGTTGTACCAAAAAATAATAAAGGACAAGCTATGTAAAAATTAGCTTGTCTTTTTTGAGTTGCTTTCATAATTTAATATATATTTATATCGAAAAAATAAGAGAAAGAAAAAAAGAAAGGGGAAATTAGAGATGAAAAAAATCTTAACAATTTCAACAATACTAGTAGTTCTATTAATGTTAAGTGTTCTACCTGTATTTGCTACAGCACCAAATGTTGATCATTCAGGTGAAAATAATCTAAATACAAATGGAAAATTTGTAGATGTTGGAGATATAACAAATAAAGACACTTTACATTCAGAAGATGGTAAACCAACTGTAAATATTAGTGTAGTGCCAGGAGATAAAAAAGACGTAGTAACAGTTACATATGATTCAGCAGAATTAAAAATCCTTGACAATTCAACAGATAACGTAGAAAGACCATCTGAATCAGCATGGTTAGGTGTAAGATTAACACCAAAAGATACAAAATATACACATTATACATTTTCTGGAAGTGAAGGAGTAAAAGCATTAGGAACACCACAATGCCATAACAGATATATACCAGTAACTGGAGATATATTAGAAAAAGCTGTTAAAGATGGAAAAGTAGAAAATGGACAATATGTAATTTTTGAAGGAACATTTACATGGTATACAAGTGAAGCTGCTAATGACCAAGATGCACCAACTACAGAATTAAAAGTAATATTGAATGTTGCAAAAACAGAAGTATATGATAAAGAAGATGAAGAAGAATGGAATGATGAAACATATACAAAAGCAGTAGCAGAATATGAAGCAGCTAAAAAAGCAGCAGAAGAAGCTGGAGCTGCAAAGGATAAAACACCAAAAACAGGAATTTAGTTTTAAAGTTGAAAAAATTCAAAAACAATACTAATAATAAAAAATGGAAATGTAAAATACCTTAAAAGTGAATTACTTTTAAGGTATTTTTTATCTAATAGGAAAGTTCTCCGAATTTCCTATTAGATAAAGGCTTCGCCACAAATCCACACAAAATTTCTAAAGAAATTTTGGCGGGCGAACAATTAACGCGGACTTTGCAATGAAATTAAATGGTGTGATATATAAAAATGTCCGCTATTGTTCTGAATGAAAACAGCCATTGACAACTTAAAATAGTAATGATAATATAATCAAGAAATAAAGGAAAAAGGAAAATAAAAATGAGAAACGATGTAAGCCTTAAGGCTGTAAGAGAGAGAGAGAGAGAGAGAGAGCTACACTTCTAGAGACGAAATAGAAGGATTATTTGTCGTACCAAAAAATAATATAGGACAAGCTATGTAAAAATTAGCTTGTCCTTTTTGAGTTGTTATTAAAATTTAAAAGATATAAATATTATTAAATTATGAAAGGAGAGATTAAGATGAAAAAAATCTTAACAGTTTCAACATTATTAGTAGTTCTATTAATGTTAAGTGTTCTACCAGTATTTGCTGCTGCACCAGTAGAACGTCAAAAAACAGAAGGTGCAGTTGTAACAGTATATGATATAACAAATGAAGACACATTACATACAGCTGAAGGAACACCAGCAGTAAACATTAAAGTAACAAAAGGAGAAAATACAGATACAGTAGTTGTTACATATTATGCAGCTAGCTTAAAAGCCATTGAAGAAGATTTAGAGGGAAGACCAAAAGGATATGCTTGGTTAGGAGTAAGATTAGTTCCAAATAGTGAGGATTATAAATCTGTAAAATTTGAAGATGGTTCAAGTGAAGAGTTAACATTTACAAGTACAAGCAATAGCAAAAAATGCGAAGATTATTATGTAGGAGTATCTAAAGAAAACTTAGAAAAAGCAGTTAAAGAAGAAAAAGATTTAGTTTATACAGATACACTTACATGGATAAAAGATAGCGAAGAAGATGGTCCAACTACAAAATTAACAGTTATAGTAAAAGCTGAAGGAATGGAAGTATATGACCAAAATAATGAAAATGTAGAATGGAATGAAGAAACTTACAAAGAAACAGTTGCTGCAGTTGAAGAAGCAAAAAAGGCCGGAGCTCAAAAAGATGCAACACCTAAAACAGGTATATAATTAGAATTATCAAAAAATAATTGAAAGTTTTGTGATATTTATAAAAAACGGAAAGCTATAATAAAAAGCTTTCCGTTTTTTTTAAGAAAATTATTAGATAAAGGTCTCACCACAGAAATTTTGGTGAAAGAACAATACGCTGAATTTTAAAATATCAGTTATTATTCTAAATTAATTTCTTTTTAAAATTACAATTCCTGTTATTGTTAATATTGCAATAATTCCTAATGCAGGTAAATAATTTTCATTTCCTGTTTTTGGTGTTGAATCTTTAGTTGCTGCTGGTGTTTGCTCTGGAACTTCTTCAGGAAGATTTTCTTTATAAGTTTCCTCATTCCATAAAACAGTACCTGCATTTTCTTCAGTAATACCATCATATAGTTCAATACCTTGTGGTTCAATTACTATTTTTAATGTTTGTTTTGAAATTGCTTCATCTGTACTACTATCATTTTTAAACCATTCATATTCTATAGTATATACAAGATTAGAATTTGTTTTTGTTACTTCTGCTAATTTTTCAGCAGTTACAGCAACAAAGTCTTCAACAGTTGAGCTTGTTATAGTTCCTTCTGTTGTTTCTCCTTTATATGTTACTTTATATTTTGTAGCATCTTTTGGAGTAGTAAGTTTGTAACCTATCCAAGCAGCATCAATAGGTCTATCTGAATCATTTTTTGCAACTGTTTTCAAAGATGCAGCTTTATAAGTCATTGTGATGTTGTGATTTTCATCAACAGAGATTGTTGGTGCAAGAGAACCTGATTTTAAGCAATCTTCTTTTGTATTATCAACTGCTGTTGCATAATTAGTAGTATTTTCATCTTGTGCTCCATCATCAGATGCAAAAACTGGCATTATTACTGCAAGTGCAAGTAATAAAACTAATGCTATTGTTAAAATATTTTTTTTCATTTTATTTTTTTCCTTTCTTTTCTAAAATTTTTTACATGCTTATTATATATATAGTGTCAAGCTATTTATAGCAATTTTACCAATTTGCAATAAAAGAAAAAAATAAAATTATATATAAATATATAAAAATCAAAAAACATAAATCTGAATTTTTTTGTGTTTTTTTATCTAATAGAAAAGTGCTGCGCATTTCCTATTAGATAAAGGCTTCGCCCAAATTAATAGTAATTCTAAAATTGAAGTGCAAAGAATAAAAAACTTTTAAAATAGCATGTTTCCAGTGATTTTTTAAAATTAAGAGAATATAAATGTAAAGAAAAAGCTGAAAGGAGAAATAGAATGAAAAAGACTTTGATAATTGCAACATTATTGGTATTTACTTTAATGATAGGGATATTACCAGTAATGGCGGCTACTCAAGAGCGTCAGACTACAGAAGGTGAATATGTAACTATATCTGATATTACTAATGAGGATACTTTACATACAGAAGGAACAAATCCAACTGTAACAATTTCAGTTAAAAAATCAGGAGAAAAAGAGGATACGGCAGAAGTCACATATTCAGCAGCGGAACTAAAAACTGTTGGTGGAAAAGAAGATAGACCTGAAGGTTTTGCATGGCTAGGAATTAGATTAACTCCTAAAGAAACAAATGGAAAAACATATACACATTTTAAAATTGATAATGATAGTGTAGAAGAGTTAGTTGATAACAACAATAAATCATTAGATTATTATTTTCCTGTATCTAGAGCAAATTTAACAAATGCAGTTAGAGACGGTAAAGATTTAATTTTTAATAAAACTATTACATGGTTAACAAGTGAAGCTGAACCAGATGAAGATGCTACTGTAACAAAATTAACTTTAACAATAAAAGCAGAAGGTATGCAAATATATGCAGAAAATAACTCTACAGTTGAATGGAATAAAACTGATTTTGAGCGTATTACGGAAGAAGTAAGTGCTGCTAGGCAACAACAAGCAACACCAAAAACAGGAGAGGTTAATTTTTTACCAATATTAGCAACAATAGCACTGATAACATTAGGAGGAATCGTTTTTATAAATAATAAAATAAGTAATTAGAAAAAGTACCTTGAAAGAAAAATCTTTCAAGGTGTTTTCTGCTTAAAACTCAAAACAAAATTACAATTTATTAAGGGTAAAAATAAGCTGGTATTGATTAGGAGAATACGCTAATTTATGGTATAATTGAATTATAAAATGTTAGGAGGTGTAACACAGTGTTTCGGTTCTTTAAAAGAAGATCTGACGAGATGAAGACCGAGTTGTTGGCCGTCAATGGATGGGATATAATATTAAAAACCAATAAGTCCATTGATTACAGGTCTAAGAAAACGATTGCTACATACGCAATCAGCACCATCAACGACAAGAAACATTACGACAGCGTGGAGGCCCTGATAAGTTTAGACTTTTTTAAGGGAATGGCTGACGTGAAAATTTCTAAGTTCGATGATGATGTTATCGAAATAATAATTCGAACAAAGAAATAGGCCTAAAAAATCCGCCGGGGTTCCGGCGGACATTTTTTTATCTTATAGGAATGTTTTAGGAAGATTCTATTATATAAAGGCTTAGCTACAAATTCACACAAAATTTCCAAAGAAATTTTGGCGGACGAACAATGGACGCGAACTTTGCAATAAATTTATATAGTATGACATATAAAAATGTCCGCTATTGTTATATAAATTTTTCAATTTCATTCCAAACGTCATTTGAGTAAATTTTTCTTTCTGCGGAAAATGGAAGTAGAATGGAAAAAGATAATCCTAAAAATTCTTTTATTTTAGATATTTCAGCATCAACTTTTGTAACTGCAATTTTGTCAGCTTTATTGGCAATGATCATATATGGTAGATTAGTTTTTTTAATATAATCTAACATAAGAACATCATCATTTGTTGGATTGTGACGTATATCAACTAAAAATATGATTAAAGAAATATTTGAACATTTTTCTAAATAGTCTTCAATAAATTTTCCCATATTAATTTGTTCTTGCTTACTTAATTTACTATAACCATAACCAGGTAAATCGACAAAATAAAAAGAATCATCTATATTATAAAAATTTATTTGTCTTGTTTTGCCTGGAGTATTGCTCGTTCTTGCTAATGATTTTCGGTTAAGCATTGTATTTATAAAAGAGGATTTACCAACATTTGATTTGCCAACTAAAACAATTTGAGGTAAATTGTTTTTTGGATATTGAGCAGGCTTTACTGCTGAAATTTCAAATTTAGGATTTATAATTTTCATATCTAATCTCACTTTCTAAAAACCATACATATTTTATCATAAAATGTCGAAAATGTCGATTTATATAATAGGAAATGCGGAGCACTTTCCTGTTATATAACAAATGCGAGAGTTTTTTGATTTCCTCTCGCATCTAATTAAACTTTATTTTTTAGGTTTTAATATTTTTGTTCCACCCATATATGGTTGTAAAACTTCAGGAATAGTAATTGATCCATCTTCTTGATAGTGATTTTCTAAGAAAGCAATTAACATACGAGGTGGAGCAACAACTGTATTGTTTAAAGTATGTGCATAATAATTTCCTTTTTCACCTTTAATTCTAATTCCTAAACGTCTAGCTTGAGCATCAGTTAAATTTGAACAACTTCCAACTTCGAAATATTTTTGTTGTCTAGGACTCCAAGCTTCGACATCAACACTTTTTGCTTTTAAATCAGCTAAATCACCACTGCAACATTCTAATGTTCTAACAGGAATTTCCATACTTCTAAATAATTCAACTGTATAATTCCACATTTTATTATACCAATCGTAACTATCTTCTGGTTCACAAACAACAATCATTTCTTGTTTTTCAAATTGATGAATTCTGTAAACACCACGTTCTTCTATACCATGAGCACCTTTTTCTTTTCTAAAGCATGGAGAATATGAAGTCATAGTATAAGGTAGAGAAGCCTTATCTAAAATTTGACCTTTAAATTTACCTATCATAGAGTGTTCACTAGTTCCAATTAAATATAGATCTTCACCTTCGATTTTATACATCATTGCATCCATTTCTTCAAAACTCATAACACCAGTTACAACATCTGAACGAATCATAAAAGGAGGGATACAATAAGTAAATCCTTTGTTAATCATAAAGTCTCTAGCATAGCTTAATATAGCTGAATGAAGTCTTGCAACATCTCCAACTAAGTAATAGAAGCCATTTCCAGCGACTCTACGAGCAGAATCTAAATCTATACCAGCTAAGCTTTCCATAATATCAGTGTGATATGGAACTTCGTATTTTGGAACTACTGGATCACCAAATTTTTCGTTCTCAACATTTTCACTGTCATCTTTACCAACTGGAACAGATTCATGCATAATGTTAGGAATTTTCATCATAATATTTGTTACTTTTTCAGAATATTCAGCTTCTAATTTTTCATTTTCAGCCAAAGTATCATTAATTTCTTTAACTTCAAGTTTAATTTTTTCAGCTTCATCTTTTTTACCTTCACGCATTAATCCACCAATTTGGTCACTTAGTGAATTTCTTTTCATTCTAAGCTCATCACCTTTAAGTTTAAGCTCTCTGTTTTTGTTATCTAAATCAATAACTTCGTCAACTAGTTCTAATTTATGCATTTGAAATTTCTTTTTGATGTTTTCTTTAACCACATCAGGGTTTTCTCTTAAAAATTTAATATCTATCATAATTCAAAATCCTTTCTAATTTTTTGTATAGTCCCTAGATAAATCTTCACATAATTGGAATCTAACAGTTTGTCCAGTTATGTTATCAGGTCTATCAGCAGGAACTTCTTCTAAAAACATTTTTTCACTTCTAACCCATATTTGGGAGTCTTTTCTATCATAAATTGGTTTATAAACAACCATTCTTTCCTTAGTTTCCGAGTCAAGAGCTACATTTTCTACAAAATAATAATTACCTTTAAAATGTCTGTACACTTTCCCAATAAGAACGTGTTCCATAAAAACCTCCTCTTATTAAGATGATAAAACAAAAGCCCTTCTGATTTAACAGAAGGGCGAATATCGCGGTACCACCTTAATTTATAACTTAAATTGTACTATAACCTGTACTAAAGGTCTAACTTATTAGGCTAGAAGCTAAAGAGTAGATTCATAAAATGTTTTAATCTGTTTTCACCAACCACAGACTCTCTGTATAAAACTTAGATTACTATATTCTCTTATCATAGCTGAATTTTTAATAAAAAAATTTTAGCACAAAATTTGGATAAAGTCAATTGTTAGAGTAAATATGCTTGGAAACTTATGAAATTTGATTTAGATGTATGGGAGTGCTGCAAAAGTTATTTTTTTAATAACTTTGTGTGTCGCAACTTCCAATTAAATAAAAAATCTGTAAGTTGCTCCAATCGCATTACGCAAAATAAATTTTGCTCCATTTGCTCGCTTACGCAGTTATTAAAAAAATAACTTCTTGTAGCACTTTCTACATAAAATCTATAAGCTTCCAATCATATTGTACAAAATAAACTTTACATATTTAACCTAAACAGTTATAAAAAGCTATTGAAAACAGATCAAATAAATGCTAAAATTCATTTGAAAAAATTCTAACGGAAAGCAGAGCCAAAAGCGAACCTAACCGAAAGAGCACAAATTTATAAAAGTATTATATCTATAACTGTGCCTTTTAGTTGGGTGACAGTTATTTTTATATAATAGGAAATGAAATTTCCTATTATATAAAAATAAGCTTCGCTACAAATATAAGGAGGAGTATATGGAAACAAGAGTTGCGGTTATTGGGATAATTGTAGAAAATAAAGAAAGCGTATCAGAATTAAATAAATTACTATCTGAATATGGCGATTACATTATTGGAAGAATGGGAGTTCCATATCATAAAAAAGGAATAAATGTAATATCAATTGCAATTGATGCACCACAAGATGTTATAAACACATTAAGTGGAAAAATAGGGAGATTGGATGGTGTTTATGCAAAAACAGCTTACAGCAACGTGTAATAATTTAATAGATAAACTAAGAAAAGAAGAAAAACTTACGTATGAAGAGTATTTATTCTTAATAAAAAATAGAGATTTATGCAAAGAATATCTATATAAAAATTCAAGACAAGTTTGTGACTCCATATATGGAAAAAAGATATATATAAGAGGATTAATAGAATTTACTAACTATTGCAAGAATGATTGCCTTTATTGTGGAATACGTAGAAGCAATAAAAATGCAGATAGATATAGATTAACGAAAGAACAAATTATAGATTGTGCAGATCAAGGTTATGAACTTGGATTTTGTACGTTTGTACTGCAAGGTGGAGAAGACTTATTCTTTACAGATGAGATACTAGAAGAAATACTAAAAGAAATAAAATCTAGACATCCAGACTGTGCAATAACTCTTTCAATTGGAGAAAGAAGCTTTGAAAGCTATAAAAGACTTAAACAAGCTGGAGCAGATAGATACCTTTTAAGACATGAGACAGCAACAAAATCTCATTATGAAAAACTTCATCCAAAAGAGATGAGCTTTGATAATAGAGTAAATTGTCTACATGAATTAAAAGAATTAGGTTATCAAGTTGGAGCAGGTTTTATGGTAGGTTCTCCATATCAAACAGAAGAAAATCTAGCTGCAGAACTGTTATTCCTAAAAGAGCTTCAACCGCATATGGTTGGAATTGGTCCATTTGTACCACATAAAGACACACCGTTTAAAGATAAAATTCAAGGAACAGTTGATATGACATTATTTATGCTTGGACTAATAAGATTAACTTTGCCACACGTATTATTACCTGCAACAACAGCACTTGGAACTATAGATCCGCTTGGAAGAGAAAAAGGAATAAATGCCGGAGCAAATGTACTTATGCCAAATTTATCGCCAACAAATGTAAGAAAAAAATATATGTTATATGACAATAAGATTTGTACAGGAGATGAAGCTGCACAATGCATTGAATGCTTGAAACAAAGAGTAAGTAAAACAGGATGTGAAATAGTTGTAGATAGAGGAGATTACAAGGATTAAAAAGGAGAATAAAAATATGATTAAATATGATCCAAAATCAATGAAAGCAGAAGAATTTATTAATGACGAGGAGATACAAGAAACATTAAAATATGCTGAGGAAAATAAGAACAATCTAGAACTTGTTGACAAAATTATTGAAAAGGCAAAACTAAGAAAAGGATTGAGTCACAGAGAGGCAAGTGTACTTTTAGCATGCGAAGATGAAGAAAAAGTAAAAGAAATATATGATTTAGCAGAACAAATTAAGAAAGATTTTTATGGAAATAGAATAGTCATGTTTGCACCTTTATATCTTTCAAATTATTGTGTAAATGGATGTTTATATTGTCCATATCATATGAAGAATAAAAATATTCCTCGTAAAAAACTTACTCAAGAAGAAGTAAAAAATGAAGTAATAGCACTTCAAGATATGGGACATAAACGTTTAGCTATTGAAGCAGGAGAAGATCCGGTTAATAATCCTATTGAATACATTTTAGATTGCATAAAAACTATATATTCAATAAAACATAAAAATGGAGCTATAAGAAGAGTAAATGTTAATATAGCTGCAACAACTGTAGAAAATTACAGAAAACTAAAAGAAGCAGGAATAGGAACATATATCCTTTTCCAAGAAACATATCATAAAGAAAGTTATGAATATCTTCATCCAACAGGACCAAAACATAATTATGCATATCATACTGAAGCTATGGATAGAGCTATGGAAGGTGGTATTGATGATGTTGGTATAGGTGTATTATTTGGATTAGATAAATACAAATATGAATTTGCAGGGCTTTTAATGCATGCAGAACACTTAGAAGCAGTTCATGGAGTTGGACCACATACAATAAGTGTACCAAGAGTAAAAAGAGCTGACGATATAGATCCAAATGATTTTGACAATTCTTTAAGTGATGAAATGTTTTGTAAAATTGCAGCTTGCATAAGAATAGCTGTACCTTATACAGGAATGATTATTTCAACACGTGAAACACCAGCAGTAAGAGAAAAAATAATTAGATTAGGAGTAAGCCAAATTAGTGGTGGATCACGTACTTCTGTTGGCGGATATTGTGAAGAAGAAAGACCACACGACACAGAACAATTTGATGTCTCAGACAATAGAACATTAGATGAAGTTGTAAATTGGTTAATGAGAACAGGATATATTCCTTCATTCTGTACAGCTTGCTATAGAGAAGGTAGAACAGGTGACAGATTTATGAGCCTATGTAAATCAGGACAAATTCAAAACTGTTGCCATCCAAATGCACTTATGACACTTAAAGAATTCTTAATGGATTATGCTTCAGAAGATACTAAAAAAATTGGTGAAGAATTAATAGAAAAAGAAATTGATAATATAGGAAAAGAAGAAGTAAAGAAAATAGTAAGAGAAAGATTAGTTAAAATTGAAAATGGAGAAAGAGATTTCCGTTTCTAAGGTATAAGAAGAGATTTTACTAGTTCAAATTCAAAAGCACATACTAGAAAATTTTACTAAATGCAGCATTAATGGTATAATTAAAGAAGCAGATTATGTAAATAATAGGTAGGTGAATCATATGGAAAATAATATATATGATGAATTACTTAAATTACAAACAAAAGCTATTGATGGAGATCCAGATGCTCAGTTTAAATTTGGACAAGTCTTTTATAAAAATAATATTAATCTTAATAAAGCTGTTTATTGGATTTCAAAAGCTGCTGAAAATGGTAATGTTGAAGCACAAGCACAAATGGGACTTTTTTATAATAGCGGGGAATGTGGATTAGGTGTTGATTATGAAAAAGCAACTAAATATTATCTAGATGCAGTGAAAAATGGATATTCTAGTGTGCGTCCATTAATTGATAATTTAATATATATGAAAAAAATAAAAGGTGAACCATATAAAGATTTATTTGAATATTATGATTCAATTGCAGCACAAGGAGAAGATTCAGAAGCAATTTTTACATTAGGATTATGTTATGAAAACGGAGTTGGAACACCTGTCGATATTATGAAAGCTATAGAAACATTAAAAAAATCTTTTGAACTAAAAAATGAAAATGCAACATTACATTTGGCTGAATTATGTGATGAACTTAACTATGAAAAGCTAACATTTAATTTTTATAAAATTGGAGATGAACTTTTTAATAATCCAGCGGCACAAAAAGAATTAGGAAATGCATACTTTTTTGGATATGGAGCACAACAAATAGATAGAAATAAAGCAGTTGAATATTATTCAAAATCTGAAAGGGCATTTAAGGAATTAGCTCAATGTTACTATACTGGAAGAGGTGTTGAAAAAAATATTCCTAAAGCAATTGAATTATTGGAAAAGGATATAGAAAGAGGTTTCGTTAGTAGTGCAAAATATCCTTTAGATATTTTAAAGAAATTAAATGGAAGAGAAATTGTAACAATTGAAAATATATCTGATCTAAAAAGTGAAGACATTGATGAAAGTAAAATTGGTGCTATTCATATAATACCTAGTTGTAATGAAGATTTTTCATCTAATACTCTTTATAGTATAGAAGATTATAAAGAATGTCAAAGAATAATGAATGAGATAATTTTAAAAGATGTTCCAGAAAATGATGGAACTAATGAACTAGAAATTTTTCTTAGAATTGCTAACAATATAACTAGATATGCTGAATATGATGTAGATGCTTATAATGCAGAAAATGTAGAATTACTCATAGATGAAAATTCATATAAAAATAGAAATATGATAAATGGATTAATTAATAGAATGACTGTATGTGCAGGCTATAGTGAAATTTTTAGAAATGCATTAGCATCTAAAAAAATTGATTGTATAAATGTCAGTGGATACAAACATGCTTTTAACCAAGTTAAAATTGATGGTAAATGGTATTATACAGATATAACAAGTGATAGAGAAAATTTAAAAAGTGGTTTACCTCTTAAATATACTCTATTATCAGAAGAAGAATTTAAAGAATATGGTTCATCAATGACTCCTTCTTATAAAACACCAACTAATAGTGCTCATGAATCATATGATCAAGAAAAACTAAGAGAGATGCAAATAAGAGTAAATTCACAATTAGGACAACCAGACTCAAGAACTAAATTAGAAGAAAATTCAAATGACAAAAGGAAAAAGGAGGGTGACGGACCATCATTATAATGGTTTGAAAATAAATATATGAGTTTAAATGATACTCCTGTTGGAGAAAGGTTAAATATAGCTTTTTTCGGTTGCAGAAATGCAGGAAAAAGTAGTTTAGTAAATGCAATTACAAATCAGGATTTATCGGTTGTTAGTAGTGTAAAAGGAACTACAACAGATCCCGTAAGAAAATCAATGGAACTTTTACCATTAGGTCCAGTAATAATTATCGATACTCCTGGATTTGATGATGAAGGTGATCTTGGAGAAAAAAGAATTGAAAAAACTAGAAAAATTTTAAATAGTTGTAATATAGCAATTCTTGTTACAGAAGCGGATAGAGAATTAAATTTAAAAGAAGAAGAACTTATATCATTATTTAAAGAGAAAAATATTCCATATATTATAGCTAGAAACAAAGTGGATACTGTGGATAAATTGCCACAGAACCAAGAGAATATTGTATATGTCAGTGCAATTGAAAAAATTGGAATAGAAGAATTAAAAAATACAATAGGAAAATTATCAAATAAAACTAAACAAGATGAAGTAAAATTTGTTGGTGATTTAATAAAGAAAAATGATCTAGTTGTTCTTGTTACACCTATTGATAGCGCAGCACCAAAAGGTAGAATGATAATGCCACAACAATTAGCAATAAGAGATATTATCGATTCTAATGCAATAGCTGTTGTAACAAAGGAAACTGAATTGGAAGAAACTCTAGAATCATTGAAAAAAGAACCAGCTATTGTAATTACAGATTCACAAGTATTTGAAAAAGTAAATAAAATTATTCCATCTAATATTAAACTAACATCATTTTCAATTTTAATGGCTAGATATAAAGGATTTTTAAAAACAGTAGTAGAGGGAGTAAGAAAAATTGATGAATTAAAAGATGGTGCAAAAGTTCTTATAAGCGAAGGATGTACACATCATAGGCAATGTGATGATATTGGAACAGTGAAGTTACCTAATTGGCTAAAGAAATATACTAATAAAGATTTAGATTTTGAGTGGAGTAGTGGAACAAGCTTTCCAGAAGATTTGAAAAAATATGATTTAGTTATTCATTGTGGTGGTTGTATGCTAAATGCAAATGAAATGAAATCAAGAATGGAAAATGCTGTAAAGCAAGGAGTTCCGTTTACTAATTATGGAATTACGATAGCACATATACATGGCATATTAGAAAGAAGTATAGCTCCTGTATTATCTATTGATAATAATGAAAAAAAGATATAAAATAATTTTGCATAAAATTAACTCTTAAAAGGAGCTAGAATAGATGAAAAAATATGAATTAGGATTGATATGTGGAAGATTTACACATATTCACAAAGGTCATCAATTAATAATAAATAAAAGTATTGAACTATGCAAAAAGACTTTGATTTTTGTTGGTTCAAGTCAAGAAAGTAAAACTCTAAGAAATCCGTTTTCAGCTGATTTAAGGGTAGAACTAATAAAAAAAGTATATAACACTCCAGAGGTTGAAATAGAAAAACTTGAAGATATGACAAATGAATTTGATGTTACAGATAAATGGGGTCAATATGTCATAGACAAAACAATTGAATATGAGGGAAGATTTGCTGATTTGATTGTTTCTGGAAATGATGAAATAAGAAAAGACTGGTTTTCAGAAGAGCAAATGAAAGGCGTTGATGAAATATTAATTGATAGAAACGAAATAAATATTTCTGCAACAGAGCTTAGAGGATATATATTATTAAATGATAAGGAATCTTGGAGTAAATTTGTACCAGAACAAATAATAGAAGATTTTGAGAAAATAAGAAATGAATTAATAGAAGTTCAAATATACAAAAAAATTTTAGATGAAATTGGAAATAATAAAACAATTGAAAATTACAAAACGATTTATGAAAAATATGAAAAAGAGGACAGAAAACAAAAAATAAAGAATATTAAAAAAAGTTAATCATATAATAATGATAGGGGGACATGAACGTGAAAGAACCATATATAAAAGAAGTACCTATCATTGATTTGAATAAAAGTGAAAGTGATTTGAGTATTGTACAAAGTATTATAGAATCACAAAGGAGATTAGATTTAGCTCATCAAAATTTTGAATATGCAAGGGGAGAACTAATTGATTATTATGCATATCAAATAAAATCAGAACAAGCTAAATTAAGCTATTTATTGAAACAGGCTAAAAATAAGAAAATAGAAGTTGATACAAATGAAGCAAGAAAAGTTTATAGAAAAATAAATATGTATGATGAGTAATGAACGATTGATATTTTTACTACTTAGAATCTTTTTAAGTCCGCGGAAAAAAAAGCTACGTTTAACCGTAGCTTTTTGATTTGATTTGTGATTTGTAATATTTATTTTTTTTTGTTACTCAACAGTAACTGATTTTGCTAAATTTCTAGGTTTATCAACATCTAAACCTTTTTCTTTTGAAATGTAATAAGCAAATAATTGCATTGGTATAACTGATAAGACAGGAGAGATAAGTGGGTTAGTTTTTGGAATTGTAATTACATTATCAAATTTATGATCTCCTAAATCTTGATTTGTAATAACTAAAGTTTTAGCACCTCTAGTAATTACTTCTTGAACATTGCTTATAGTTTTTTCAACTAAAGCAGGATCTGTCATAATTGAAACAACAGTAACATCTTTTTCAATTAATGCAATAGGTCCATGTTTTAATTCACCAGCTGCATATGCATCTGAATGAATATAAGAAATTTCTTTTAATTTTAATGATGCTTCTAAAGCTACATTATAATCAATTCCTCTTCCAAGGAAGAACATATCTTTTTCTTTATAAACTTTTTTGGCAAAACTTTTAATAGATTTAGATACTTCTAAAGTTTTTTCAACTTGCATAGGTAAATCTAAAATTGCTTTTCTAAGTTCATCAATTTCAGCACCTTTTTGTCCTAATAAATTAGAAAAATATAAAGCTAAAATTGAAATTAAAACTACTTGAGAAGTATAAGCTTTTGTAGATGCAACAGCAATTTCAGGACCAGCATGAGTATAAACTGTGTAATCAGCTTCTCTTGTAATTGAACTTCCTATAACATTTGAAATTGCTAAAGTTTTAGCACCTTTTTGCTTTGAGAGTTTTAATGCTGCAATAGTATCAGCTGTTTCACCAGATTGAGTAATGAATACAACTAAAGTTTTATCATTAATCAATGGATCTCTATAACGAAATTCTGAAGCAATATCAACTTCTGTAGGAATGTGACAGAACTTTTCAAAGATTGTTTTTCCAACAAGTCCTGCATGCATAGCTGTACCACATGCAACAATATAAATTTTATTTATTGATTCCAAATATTCTTTTGTGAAATCAAGTGATTCAATATTGCAAGAACCATCTGCAGAAAGTCTAGCACCAATAGTTTCTCTAATTGATTTAGGCTGTTCGTTAATTTCTTTTAACATAAAATCAGGATAACCATCTTTTTCTGCAGCAGAAGCATTCCAGTCAATATTTACAACTTCTTTTTTTATAGGTTTTAAATCAGAATTATAAAATTCTGCAGAACCTTTAGATAATACAGCATATTCATAATCATTTAGTAAATAAAAATCTTTAGTATATGAAAGAATAGCTGGAATATCGGAACTAATATAATTTTCTGTATTTGATTTTCCAATTACTAAAGGACTATCTTTTCTAACAACAATCATTTTATCTGGAAGGTGAGTAGAAAGAATTTCTAATGCAAAACTTCCTTTTAATTCTGAACAAGCAGCAACAACTGCTCTTAAAACTTTTTGATCATCGTCTTTTTCGTCTTTGTTGTAATAGTAATCTATTAGATTAGGGATAACTTCTGTATCTGTTTGAGAATAAAAAGTATATCCATTTTTTAATAAAAATTCTCTTAATTCATTATAATTTTCAATAATTCCATTATGTACAACAGCAAAATCTTTTTTACCATTTACATGAGGGTGAGAATTTTCTGTTGAAGGCTTTCCGTGAGTAGCCCATCTAGTATGAGCAATTCCAATAGTTCCTTCAAGTGAATCAATAGCAGGAACTTTTTCAAGTTCAGCAACTCTTCCTTTGTTTTTTACAACTGCAATACCATCTTTTTCAATTGTAGCAACACCAGCTGAGTCATAACCACGATATTCCAGCCTTAAAAGTCCGTTTATTAATATAGGTTTAGCTTTTTTTGAACCTATATATCCAACGATACCACACATAATATACCTCCTTCTTTTTAGTAAAAATGTGGTAGAAAAACAGAGATTACAAAAACCAAAGGCAGTTATAAAATCTGTCTTTACTAGGGTAATACTATGTGAAAAAATATAATTACGTGAAAAATTTTTGTTCTAATATTACTATTAGTTTTTGTTTTTTTCTAATGACAGTAATATGCCATAGAGTACCCGCCGAAAATTCGATAAACTCTAACCTCGTTAAGCATTATAAAAATGCCCCTGGCGCTATAAATAAACCCAATAACCTCCTTTCAAAAACTTTATATATATTTATTTCACATCACAGAAATATATTACTATAAAAAAGGGAAAAATGCAATTGCTGCCAAAAAAACAAATTCTTGAAAAAACAGATAATGTATGATAAAATGCAACTGGATAGGAGTGTGATTTATTTAAAAGCTACAATAAATAACTATTTTTGTAGAAATAAATTACGATGAGCTCCAATAAGGGGAAATGCATATGGGAAAGCATATCGAAATAGCAGGAAGAAAAATAGGACAAGATTATGACCCAGTAATAATTGCAGAAATAGGAATCAACCACGGAGGAAGCTTAAAAATTGCTAAAGAAATGGTAGATGCAGCCCAAAGAGCAGGAATTGAAATAATAAAACATCAAACGCATATACCAGAAGAAGAACTTAGCCCAGTAGCCAAAGAAATACAACTATCTAAAGTTGGACATGGAAATCTTTATGATTCATTAGAAGAGATATGTCTAACAGAAAAAGAAGAAGTAGAATTAAAAAACTACGTTGAAGAAAAAGGAATGATTTTTATATCATCACCATTTTCTTTCGCAGCAGTGGATAGACTAGAAAGAATGAATGTTGCAGGATATAAGATTAGTTCATCACAGATGAACAATTATCCATTATTGGAATATGTAGCAAGCAAAAGAAAACCAATTGTGATATCAACAGGTATGCATAATATTATGGGGGTGGAAAAAGCAGTTGAGACAATAAAAAAATATCATAACCAATTTGCAATTTTGCACTGCACAAATATATATCCTACACCAACAGATAAAGTAAGACTTAATGCATTAAAAGAAATTGAGGCAAAATTTCCAAAAGAAGTAATTGGCCTATCAGATCACTCTCTTAATAATTATTCTTCATATGCTGCATTAGCATTAGGCGCATCAATTATTGAGAAACATTTTACAGATAGCAAACAAAGAAAAGGAAGTGACATAGAGTGGTCTATGACACCTGAAGAAGCAAAGGAACTTTGCGATTATGCTAAAAATATTAGAAAAATTATGCAAGGAAAGAAAGAGGCTTTAGAAGAAGAAAAAGAATTCATAGAAAAGATTTTCCAAACAGTGGTAACTAAAAGAGCAATTAGAAAAGGTTCAGTAATAACTAAAGATGATTTAACAGTCAAGGGACCAAATACAACAGGTATACCAGCAGAAGACTTGTATAAAGTTATTTGGAAAAAAGCAATCAGAAATATAGAACCAAATACGCACTTACAATGGGGCGACATAGACTAAGAGTATGATTATTCATACTCTTAAATTTTAAAGAAAGGACTTTCGTATGAACATTAAAGTATTAATAGATGAAGAAAAATTACAGAAAAGAATAAAAGAGTTAGGAGAACAAATTACAAAGGAATATGAAAATAAAGAAATTATTATAATATGCATATTAAGGGGAGCCGCTTATTTTGCAATAGATTTAACAAAAAACATAAAGAGTGACAAATTATTAATTGAATTTATGCAAGTCTCAAGTTATGGAACTGGTAAAGAATCAACAGGAAATTTAAAGATTGTAAAAGATTTAGGCGTTGATATAAAAGGAAAAGATGTTATTATTGTTGAAGATATAATAGACTCAGGGATCACAATGTCAAATCTAAAAAAATATTTGCTAGAAAAAGGGCCAAATAGTTTAAAAGTTTGTACATTATTAGATAAAAAAGAAAGAAGGAAAGTTGAAATTGAAGCTGATTATGTTGGCTTTGACATTCCAAATAAATTTATATTAGGTTATGGATTAGATTATGAAGAATATTACAGAAATCTACCATATATAGGTTATAATGAAGAATAAATTACAACTGTGGAAGGAATAAATTGTATGTTCAATATAGAAGCAGAACTTAAAAAACTACCAGCTAGACCTGGTGTTTATATAATGAGAAATAAAGATGATGATATTATATATGTTGGTAAAGCTATTTCCTTGAAAAACAGGGTAACACAATATTTTAGAAAGACAAACAAAACTCAAAGAATACTAAATATGGTTTCATTAATAGATCATTTTGAATATATCGTTACAGATAATGAAGCAGAAGCATTAATTTTGGAATGCAATTTAATAAAAGAAAATAGGCCCAAATTTAATGTTTTGTTAAAAGATGACAAAACATATCCGTATATAAGAATTGGAATGAAAGAGGAATATCCAAGCATTTTTATTACAAGAAGAATTTTAAACGATGGAGCTAAATACTTTGGACCTTATGCCAATCCTGGAGCTGCAAAAGAAATGGTAAATTTTATAAAAGAAAAATTTCAAATTAGACAATGCAAAAATTTTAAATCTAAAGATAGAGCTTGCTTAAATTATCACATAAAAAAATGTCTTGCACCTTGCATGAGATATGTTTCAAGAGAAGAATATATGAAGCAAATAGACCAGATAATAATGCTGTTGGAAGGAAAGACAAATAAAATAATTAAGCAACTGGAAGAAGAAATGAATCAAGCTTCAGCTAAATTAGATTTTGAAAATGCTGCAAGATTACGTGATAGAATTCAATCAATTGAAAGAATTTCTGCAAAGCAAAAAGTTTCAAACATATCAGAAAATAATATTGATGTAATCGGTTTATATAAAAATGAATTATCAGTTTGCATAGAAGTTTTTTACGTACGTGGCAGCAAAATGATAGATAGAGAACATTATTTTCTTGATGAACTTAAAGATATGCCTGATGATGAAATTTTATCTGGATTTTTAAAACAATTTTATATGAATAAAGTGGAATATCCAAATAAAATAATGATTCAAGAAGAAATTGAAGATAGAGAAATAATAGAAAATTGGCTTACAGAGAAAACTGGTAGAAAAGTAGAAATCAAAACTCCACAAAAAGGCGAAAAATTAAGATTTGTCGAAATGGCAAAAAAGAATGCAGAAATAACTCTTGAAAATAAATCTAAAGATAAATTTGAAATATTAAATGAATTAAAAGAAGTACTAGATTTAGAAACATTACCTCATAAAATAGAAACATATGATATTTCTAATATTTTAGGAACTAATATTGTTGCAGGAATGTGTGTAGCAATAGATGGAATAATAAAAAGAAATTTGACTAGAAGATTTAAAATAAAAAATGTTTTTGGACAAGATGACCCTAAATGTACAGAAGAAGTTGTTACAAGAAGGATTAAACATTCAATAGAAAATCCAAAAGGAGGATTTGGAACACTTCCAAATTTGATTTTGGCAGATGGTGGAATAACACAAATTAAAGCGATAAAAAGAGCTTTAAAAGTATATGATTTAGAAGATAAGATACCTGTTTATGGTATGGTAAAAGATGACAAACATGCAACAAGAGCATTAGTTGATGAAAAAAGAACAGAATTTAATATATCTGAAAATTTATTTTTCTTTATAACAAATCTTCAAAATGAAGTTCACAATACAGCTATAGAATATCATAGAAAATTAAGAGAAAAAGAAATGACAAAATCAGGATTAGATGATATTAAAGGAATTGGAAAGGCTAAAAGAGAAGCATTACTAAGAAAATTTGGAACAGTAGAAAAAATTAAAAATGCATCAATAGAAGAATTAACAGAGATAAAAGGAATAAATAAAGAATTAGCTGATGAATTAAAAAATAAACTATAATATATGTAAGGTATATATGAAGTAAAAGATTTACTAATTAACATAAAAATGATATAATAGAAACTATCAATTGTGGAGCACAAACAGGAGGAACATTATGAAAAAAATCTTCAAGTTTGTGGTCAGCTCAGCAGTTGTAGAGCTGATTGTATTACTGATAGCCAAACTGCCTGACATTGCCTTGAAATCATACAACTATTGCGTTGAAGTTGACAAAGGGTACATGTGGGTAATTAATTGTGCTATTGCAGTTGTCGTGGCGGTAATAATTCAAAATTCGCTGAAAGGAAAGATAGGGTTAGTAATCTCTGTACTTACTTTTGGCGTAACACTCTTAATTTCTGAGTTTGCATTATGGCATAGAAATGAATTTCAGACGGTTATCATGAATGAACTCAGTAATGATACTGTAGAAGGTATGATTATAGGATTAGTAGCTGGAGCGGTAGTTCTGGCACTTATGTCAAGAGGTGAAAGCAAATAACAATAATGCTGCTGCACAATTGATAGGGCTTACTTGTAAAAAAGTGGGCCCACTTTTTATTACTCCGCATTTCCTATAATATAAAGGCTTCGCCCCAATTGCACACAAATTTTTTAACAAAAATTTGGCACATAGAACAAATACGCGGACTTTAAAAGGTTCTAAGTAGTAAAAATATTAATAATGTCCGCTTTTGTTCTTAAACTAATAAAATAAAAATAGTTATAAAGTTATTTTTTGTTGAAAAATATATATGAATTATGCTAGAATAAAGCAAAATTGAGTAATATCTCCTTTTATATTGAATATATTAATATAAATATGAAGGGAGAATACAAATGACAAAAAACATATTTTGGAAAATAACATTTATATTAGCAGGAACTTTAATGACAATCAATATTGGATTAATATATACATTTTTTAAACTAGTATGTTTATTATAATTAAATAAAAAGGATGATAAAATAGTGGAAGTAGTAGTTGGAAAATTATCAGGATTTTGTTTCGGAGTGAATAATGCAATAAATAAAACAGAAGAGTTACTTAAATTAGAAAAAAACATATATTGTTTAGGTGAAATAATTCATAATAAACAAGTTATAGATAAATTAAAAAATGAAGGAATAAAATTTATTGAAAAAATAGAAGAAGCAGCTAATGGATGCAAATTAATAATAAGAGCTCACGGAGTGGCACCAGAAGTTTATAAAAAAGCAAAAGAAAAAAATATTCAGCTTTTTGATTTTACTTGTCCCAAAGTTTTGAAATTACATGAACAGGTAAATGATGTTAAAAAAGATAGTTATATATTTTTAATTGGAGAAAAAGAACATCCAGAAATAATTGGAACACAAGGATTCGCTGGAAGAAATATATCAATAATTCAAGATGAAAATGATATAGATATTGCAATTAAAAAATTACAGTCAAGCCATATGAAAAAATTATATATAGTGGCACAAACAACAGCATCTGTACAAAAATTCAATATGTATACGGAAAAGATATTAGAACAAATAAATGATGTTGATATTGAAATTAATAAAAGCATATGTGATAGTACTAGATTAAGACAAGAAGAAGCTGAAAAAATATCTAAAAAAGTTGATTATATGATAATTATAGGAGGCAAAAATAGTTCTAATACGCAAAAACTATATAGCATAGCTAAAGAAAATTGTGAAAGTATACATATACAAACAAAAGAGGATTTGGATATAGAAAAAATAAAAAAATATTCAAAAATTGGAATAACAGCAGGAGCATCTACGCCTAAAGAAATCATAAAAAATGTTGAAGAAGAAATTAAAAAATTATAAATGTTGTTAGTGTAAATAAATATTTTTTAGGAATTGAATTTGAAATTGTTTTTTCATGTCAATTCCTATTTTTTAGACATTAAGCAGAAAATGTAGTATAATAGTAAAACAATGAATTTTTTGAAAGGAATTCTTTTTAATATGGAAATTGCAAGAGACTGGAAAGATTATGAAATAATAGATATGGCTAATGGGGAAAAATTAGAAAGATGGGGAAATATTACTTTAATCAGACCAGACCCACAAATAATTTGGAAAAAACAATCAGAACCAGGAAAATGGAAAAATGCAAATGCAAGATATAATAGAAGTAATACAGGTGGTGGAGCATGGGAATATAAAAAGAGACTACCTGAAAGCTGGCAAATAAAATATAAAAATTTAACATTTAATATAAAACCGATGGGATTCAAACATACAGGTCTATTTCCAGAACAAGCGGTAAACTGGGATTGGATGATTTCTAAAATAAAAGAAAGTAAAAGAGAAATAAAAGTATTAAATTTGTTTGCATATACTGGAGGGGCAACTGTTGCTTGCTTAAGTGCAGGAGCATCAGTATGCCATGTTGATTCATCAAAAGGAATGACAAGCTGGGCAAAAGAAAATGTCGAAAGTTCTGGATTAAAAGAAAAACCAGTTAGATTTATTGTTGATGATGTAGTAAAATTTGTTCAAAGAGAAATAAGAAGAGGAAATCATTATGATGCAATAATAATGGATCCGCCTTCATATGGTAGAGGAAAAAATGGTGAAGTATGGCAATTTGAAAATAATATTGCAGATTTAGTCGAATTATGTACACAAGTTTTAAGTGAAAATCCATTATTCTTTTTAATAAACTCATATACTACAGGAATTTCTTCAAAAGTTTTAGAAGATTTATTAGAATTAAATTTGAAAAAATATAAAGGAAAAATTACATCTGGAGAAATTGGATTACCGATGAAAAATTCAAAATTAGTATTGCCTTGTGGAATATATGGGAGATTTGAAAGCTAAAATGGAGGAAAAATTGAAAATATTATATGAAGATAATCACATTATAGTAGTGGAAAAACCAGTAAATATACCTTCTCAAGGAGATAAAACTGGTGATGTAGATATGCTTACATTAATAAAAGAATATTTGATAAAAAAATATAACAAACCTGGTGATGCATATTTGGGATTAGTACATAGATTAGACAGACCAACTGGTGGAGTAATGGTTTTTGCAAAAACTTCAAAAGCTGCTTCTAGACTAAGTGAACAAGTTAGAAATAAAAAGTTTGAAAAGGAATATTTAGTAATAGTTGATGGAAAATTAGATAACACCAAAGGAAGCTTTGAAGATTACTTAGTAAAAAATGAAAAAAACAATTTAAGCAAAGTCACTAACCCAAAAGATAAAAATGCTAAACTCGCCAAACTAGATTATGAAGTTATTAAATATAACGAAGAAACTAATCTTTCATTGGTTAAAGTTAAACTACATACAGGTAGACACCATCAAATAAGAGTTCAATTTGCAAGCAGAAATCACAGTGTTTATGGTGATCAAAAATATGGAAATCGAGGAAAAGGAAAACAACTTTGCTTATGGGCATATAAATTAAGTTTTGAACATCCAATAACTAAAAAAATAATGCAATTTGAAGATTTTCCTGAGAAAGTAGGAAGTTGGATTATATTAGATTAGAACTATGAATCTTCATAGTTTTAATTTTTTTAACGATATATGATAAGTTTATGTCTAAACAAATTATCATTTACAGAAGTTTTTAGAATTAAATTACTATGTTTATTGATAATTTTTCTGACTCTCCATAATCCAATACCAGAATTTTTAGGTTTAGTAGAAAAATTTTTATTAAATATTTTTACTGTATCAATAGATTTATCAAAATAAGAATTTTCAACAATTAATAAATCACAATCATTATTTAAATCTTTCATAATTATTATATTAATTAACTTTTTTGAACTATTTGCAGCTGCTTCAATACTATTATCTAAAAATATTCCAAGCATTCTAGTAAATTCATATATATCGATGTTCATTTGTGTTAAATCAGTAAATACTTCGATATTAAAATCAATTCCTAATTCTTTTGCTTTATAATATTTTTCAGAAACTAAAGATAAAACTGGTGGACTATTTAAAACATCTTTATTAAGAACTGAAACTTTATTTAATGTTTTACATTCATCAAATACACTAGAATAATAATTTTTTAAACCTTTTAAATCATCTGTTGATAGATACCCACCAATTGATTGCATTATATTAGAAAAATCGTGTTTAAAACCACGAACAGAATCATATGAATTAGAAAGATTATTATATAAATTTTTCTCATGATGAAGAGTATTATTTGCTTTACGTAAATCACGTGTTTTAGAAACTAACATAATAATTGAAATTAGTAAAAAGATATTACAAAAAATTAATGAAATAAATAATATTACATTTGTTTCATTAAACAATGTTTGACAATTAATCAAAATTTCAGCATATAATTTAAGCCAATTAGCATTATTCAACATAAAAAATATCACCTTTCAGAAAAGAAATTACCAAAAACTGGGAACGTGATTAAAAATATATTTTAAAATAAAAATAATGTCAAGAAAAAAATGTAAAAAATTAAAATATTTTTTTATATAATAAAAAAGTACTCCGAATTTCCTACTGTATAAAGCATTCCACAGAAAAATTGTTATACAATTTTTCGCAGGCGAACAATTGACTCGGACTTTACAATGAAATTAAATAGTGTGATATATAAAAATGTCCGCTTTGTTATATAATAGGAAATTGCTCCGCATTTCCTATTATATAAAGGCTTCGCCAAATTTGCACACAAATTTTTTAACAAAAATTTGGCACTTAGAACAAATATGCGGACAATTCAAGATATTTTTTTCTTTTGCAGATTATATATTGTCCGCTTTGTTATATAATAGGAAATTGCTCCGCATTTCCTATTATATAAAGGCTTCGCCAAATTTGCACACAAATTTTTTAACAAAAATTTGGC